>NZ_JANQCZ010000017.1:0-25105 GCF_024723605.1 Campylobacter sp. LMG 17559 | reverse complement strand
AATATTGAAATTATATCTAAGAAATATTAATTAGATATAAAATTATTTAATGATTTTAATACGCTCAGCATTAAACCAAATTAAAGCATTAATATCTGAACACTCGCTTGTAAGTATCTCGATAATTTCTCCAGTAAAACCCAAATCAAATAATAAAGGAAAATCATAAATCTTTAGTTGTTGTGCTTCTTTAACAGTGTTAGGACTAAAAATAGAATCTATTTCTTCAAACAAGAAAAACTCTCCTTGTTTTGATTGGCAACATTGGCATTTATTCATCAAATAAGAACTTCCAGCTGTGTTTGAAAATGATTTTTCGAGAGATTTTATATTCATATGTTTTAAAATATTAGAAAAATCTTCAGAATATGCAGTTATATTTCTAAATATTTTAAATTTAGGCTGAAATAACCATTCGCCTTTTTCTTTATAAATAAATTTAGAGCTTCCCAAAGCATATACAGGTATAACTTTAGAACATTTCCAGCAATTAATAAACCCCTGAACAATATTTAAAGTTTCAGTTGCATAAAATGTAAAATTTTTATTCTCTAAATAACTTGAAACATAGTTTAAATTTTTATAATCTTGCAAATACCAAGTTTTATGTTCTTGATTCCATTTTATTCCATATTCTTTCAATTTATCTTTTTCTGAATAAGGAATATTAAGTTTTATATTCATAAATTGTCCTTAGATAACAAAACACTTAATAATTAATTACATATATTAAATAATTAATATAAATTTTAGAATATTTTGTTAAAATTTATCTTTCGATATCTTTTTCTTTGCTTGGAGCTTGAGTTTCTTGCTCTATTGTTTGTTCTTTAGAAAAACCATCTTGTTGTTTTGCTTTTTGCTCTTTCATTTCGGCTTCATTTTTTATCTCAAAACCAGTGCTTCTAACAATAGCTAGATAGCCATCACCTTTTTCAAGTTTAATCTTTTCTAACTCTTCTTTAATTTCTTTATTAGTAAGCTTAATGTTTGTGTCAAGATAAAAACTTTTGCTACCATCTTGGTTTTGAAATTCGCTAATTCCAATTCCTTCAACTAAAGCTTTTCCAGCTTCTCTTTTATCATTGATTGTGTAGTAAAATCTGCCAGTTTCTTCATTCCAGTTATTATTAATAAAGATATGGTTATCTCTATTACTTCTTTCTTGCGGATCTGTTGGTAATAAAACAATGTTGAAATTTTCTTTATCTCTTCTTACAAAGTAATTTTTCCATTCATTATTTACTTTAAAAGAAGCTGTTACAGCTCCCTTATCCATTCCAACAACTTTTCCAGCCTCTTCTATCACATCAACTAAAGCAGTAGCAACTTGTCTTTGCTTAATTTCACCTGTTTGAGTGTCTTTATAGTTTAATGCGTTATTTACATCAACCATAAGTCTTGGATGATTTCCATTTGATAATCTTACGAATGCCATTTTTTTCTCCTTAATAAAAATTTTTATGTTTTGTTTTTTGGTTTTTGGTTTGGGAATTTAAAAAAAATATATATAATTACATGTTCATTCACCTCCTTGTAGTGTGATATGAATGCCATTCTCATCTTTATTAAGAATGGTTTTGTTTTTTGGGAAGCTCAAAGTTAAGCTTTTGTCTTTATTTTCTTTTATAATGATAGAGCTTAACTTTTGGGCGTTTTGGGTTATTTTTTTATAATCTTCGTATTTTAAGTATACGATGAAAGAAAAAACTCCAAAAGAAAACCCAAATAAAACAAAAAACATCAATGAAACAATCATAGTTTGTTTGATATTTTTAGTTAGCTTCGAAAAAATTTTAGAAAAATCTAAAATTGCATTTTTTTCTTTTTCTAAAAACACTTTTAAAGTTTGATCATATGTTTGTAAGCTATCACTTAATCTAGCTTCGGTTTTTGACCTAAAATCCTTTAAATCATCATTACTTACTTTTAAAGCACTATTTAATGATTCAAGAAATGTATTATCAAAATTAACTAAAGAATTATCAAGTGCAGTTTTTAGTTCCATTGCTTTTTGACTAAATTCTTCTATTTCTAATTTTGAAAAAGATGAGTTCAAACTATCAAGTTCTGTTTTAATCAAAAGCGTTTTATTGATTATTTCCAATTCTTCTTGACTTGGGGGATTTTTAAAATACGAAATTAGAGAATCAATATTCATTTTAAGTTTATAAAAATTTTGCTCTAAATCTTTAAAAATTCCTTCTTTGGTATTCTCATCAAGAACATTATTTAAGCCTATATTGATAGTATTATTAATGATTTCTAAGATTTTTATCTGCTCATCAATAATTTCTTGATAGTTGCAAATTTTTACTTCATCAAGTAAAGAATTATTCATATCTTCTTGATCTATTTGCTCATCAAGTAAGCTTTGATTTTCTTCAGTCATTTTTTATCCAACATTTTTTATTAATAAAAATCTTTTTATAAAAAACCCATTTCCACTTAAAACCTACTCTCTCGCGATGTTTCTCTCTTAAATTATCAGGAAGTAAGTTATATTCTTGTTCAGAAATTTCTTTTAATTCATAACCTCTTTTCCAACTGACATCCTCTATAAAATTTTTAGAGCATATATACTCAAAACCTTGATAATCAGTATAAGAACTAGATTGCAATAGGTAACAAGATTGCGATAATTGTGGATTTATTCTATATCCATAATGCTCTATTTCTTCACATGATCCATCATCACATACTCTTTCTACCCATAAAAGTTTTTTTTCTACTCTTTTATTAAGTTCTTCCAAAGAACATTCACCATCTAAATGAGCTAAGATATCATTCTTATATTTAAGCATTTCAGTATCACTATTATCCACAGGACATAAATTTAAAAAATCTTTTCTCGCTTGTATGGTTTTCCAAGGCTTTTTAAACTTAATTGCAAAATATCTTGCAATCGCTGCACTACATTCAGGTGGTTTAATAGGCGAAGCTAAACAAAGCATAGCTTCACAAGCATATCTAGTATCCCCACTTAAATAATCCAATTTTATAGCTTTTAAATTTGAGAACATAAACATAGCTAAAATTATTGATATCAATTTTATTTTCATTTTTTATTCTCCTTTTTTTTAATTTTTTTGGCTTCTTGTATCATTTTCTTTTCTACAATTTCATCTTGATTAATGGTTTTAATCACGGTTGGTTTAATCTCATTATTATCAAATAAAGAATTACTCATTTATCTCTCCATCTTTTGCATGAAAAAAAAGCATATTGATAGTATTTTTATCTCCCTTAATAATGCTTATAGGCTGTAAGATCATTTCTGCTTCAACACCATTTTTTTTAAAATACTCTTCATATTCTTGAATGATATTTTTTTCGCCTATTAAGATAATTCTTTTTGCATTATGAGCCAAAAGAAAAGTTTTTACTATTTGTTCATTAGTGAGCAAGCCTTCTTTATTTTTTGTAAGCTCTATTTGATAAATCCAGTCCATATTGCTTAACTTTGAATCTTTAGGAACAAATCTATACTTTTCCTCCAATAAAGAATTATTCAAGGTTAGCTTTGAACCACCTTCAAGCTTTTTAGGTTTTGGTGCAGAACTTGCACATCCTATAAAAATTACACTTGCTAATAAAAGCAAACTAAGCGTTTTTTTCATTATTTTCTCCTGTTGTTGGTATTTGTATGCGACACTCTCCTCTTTGAAAAGCTCCTTTTAAGATATGTTCTTTAGGTATGCCTTTAATTTTTGCCAAAGTTGGAGAGACTTGTTTAAACTTATCAATAAAATATGGATCGTTATAATAAAAAGCTTTTTTACATAAAATAGGCTTTCCATTATCTATAGTAATAAGCTCATCTTCAAAAGACATTTCTCGAAGTTCTTGCGGAAGCATTAATGCCCTACTTGCTTCACTATAACTTGTAGATCCACCACTTGCCCCTACACTTCTTGATCTTGTTTTAAATGTAGTATTACCAAGTATTCTACTAATCTCCTCTGCATCTTCTTGCTCTCTTGGGGTATAAAAAATTTGACAAGCATGGTTAGTCAAAAGAGTTTTTGCTCCATCATCCCCATATCCATCAGGGGCAGGTGCTTTAAGTTGAGATTTTGATTGATAAATCATCAAAGAACGCATTAAATAACCTGCCATAAAACTTACTGCTGAAAGGTATATAGGAATTTTTCTAGGTGCTGTAAATTCATCCATAAGCATTAAACAAGTATATTTAATTTGTGGATTTTGTTCAGGAAGTTCTTTTGTATTCAAAAGAATTAACTGCGACCAAAAAATATTCAATATAAATTTTGCATTAGTTAATTGATCAGGGGTTATACCTATATAAATAGTCATTTTCTTTTTGCGTAAATCTCTCAAATCAAAATCACTAGTTTGAGTAGAAAGTTTTAATACTTCTGCTTCAAAAGGAGTTAAAGGCTCGTTAAAAGAAGACATAACTCCTGATTTTGTATTATCACTTGAAATACTAAAATAAGTTTCTAACCTTCTTTTTGTGATATCTGAAAGCAGATCATCACAATTTGATAAGTACTTATAAGTATTATCAAATCCATTTATTTTTTTACCCTCATATTCAAAAGTAAAACCTTTTGAAAGTTGTAATATTCCAAAAAAACTAAATTCTGTTTTTAAGTTAAATGTTTCTAAAAAAAGTTTCCCATCTTCTTTTAAATTTAAATCTTTCCACAAATAACAAAGTCCTATAAATAGGTTTTGTGCAAGACCATTAAAGAATTGAGTTGTAGAATCCCCTTCTTTTGGATAAATGATATTTGCTAAATCCATTAACTGACTATCACAATTATCACTATCACTCATATCAATATAAGTTAAAGGGTTGTAACGATGAGTTCTTTTTGAAAATGGATTAAAAAGAAAAACATCTTGACCCAAAACTTCTTTTCTATATTTGCTTGTAAAATCAAAACATTCTTGTTTTATATCCTGAACAACAGCACTCTCTTTCCAGTCCATTAAATTTGGTATTACAATACCAACCCCTTTACCACTTCTTGTTGGAGCTCCCAAAGCCACAAACTGAGGACCTTTAAATCTTAAAAATTTTCCCTTATATTTTCCGATGATTATTCCATTGTCTGAAAATAATTTCATTTTTTTAATTTCTGCTAAATTTGCAAATCTTGCCTCGCCAAATTGAGTTTTTTTGCTTTTAGCTATTAATGCTAAAAGCGTTAAAACAATAACACTAAAACCAAACATACCAAAGAAAGAAATATAAGCTTTTGGGTAAGCATTTATTAATGCCTCAAAAGTGAATTTAAGATTGTAAAATCCAAGAATTCTTTTTAAGCTTACATCATTAAGATAAAACATCACAAAAGGACTTAAAAAATAAGCTATTAATAGTGAAAAAATACTTATAAAAACAAGCATTACAATCTTATCTTTCATTTTCTATTCCTTTTATTTTTGTAGAAAAGCTTTCTAATTTTTGTTTAAAATAATTAGAATTTTTTTCTTGTTTTAAAGATTTTTCTTCATAATAAGCTTTAACTTTTGGATTTTTAAATTCCATTCTCTTATTAAGATTTCTATCAGAATAAAAAGTTATAATAATTTCATCAGAGGGGGATAGTGGCGGAATGAGACCCTCCCCTTTGATCTTATCAGTAGCAACCCTAAAACGAACACCTTCTTTATTTTCCCATTCATATACTTTACCATCTTTGTTTTGATCTTCAAGGAATGGTTCTTTAAAGACTTTCAAATATTCTCTTATAGAGTTACCAAGATTTAAAAGCTCTTCAATCTTTATTTCTCCTTCGCTTTCTTTTGCTAAATGTAATTTGATATGTTCAGCACCTCTTCCTTTGTCTCTTTTTGTGTTATGCCAACCCTTAACATAATGGACAACATAATCAATGATTGCCTCTTCAATAATCTCTAATTCTGTATTAATTGGAGTTGAGTTTTTATCGTTAAAACTCACATTATAAATTCCTCTTTTTTCTTTATTTGCCATTTTTCATCTCTTTAAAATATATTTGACTAATATGTCTTTTTCCATTATGAGCTCTAATATGGACAACTACATCAATAAGATTTTTAAGCATATCTTGTATTTTTTCAAAAGGTATTTTTTGACCTTGAGTATTTTGTAAAGTCATCAAAGCCAAACGCTCGAATGTTTCAGAAGTGCTTCCTGCATGGCAACTTGTAATGCTACCACCATGCCCACTAGAAAGAACATTGATAAAATCATAAGTTTCAGCACCTCTAAGCTCTGCCAATAAGATTCTATCAGGCTTCATTCTAAGACACGATTTTAAAAGAGTTGCAGAATTTAAAAAATCTTCATTTTTAGCTTCACTAGGATAAAAAAGTTGTACAAAATTTTTATGCTCATAAAATTTTATTTCTTCAACATCTTCTATAGTTATAATTCTTTGTTCTTTGGGAATAAAATCAATTAAAGTTTTCATAAAAGTTGTTTTACCGCTTCCTGTACCTCCTGCTATAATGATATTTTTTTCATACTCTACTGCTTTACAAATAAAATCTTTAAAATTTTTAGCTTCATAAAGCTTTTTCAACTCCTCATCCAAAGAATTTGTTATAAAATGATCAATTTTTATTTCTTCAAAAAGACCACTTTTAACATGATCTTGTATTAAAAATCTTTTCTCACTTGGCTTTCTAATTGTAATTGAAATATGCTCTTTTTTAGTCGCTGGCGGAATTACTACCTGAACCCTTTCACCTCCATGTAATATACAAGAAAGGATAGGGCGTGATTCATCTATCTTATCTTCTTTAAAAGAAGCTAAAGAAGTAGCAAACGATTTAGAAGCTTCATAATCTAATTTACTTGTTTCTTCTTGCCATTTTCCATCATTAGTTTGTATGAAAATATTTTCTTTGCCGTTGTAGCATATTTCAGTTACGCTGGAATTAGCCAAATGCTTTCCAAAAAAATCATTAGCTAATTTTTCTAGGGTTCTTGAATTACTCATTAAAAGCCCTTTCTTTTTAATTGATAAACCTTAGAAAAATCAATATCTTTATTAACATATACACCTACTAAATCACCGTGATTTTTATAAAGAGTTGGTTGGATATTAATCATTTTTTCTAAAGCAGTATTAGCTATTTCACGAGAAGTTTCTCTTGAATTTTCCGTATAATCAACGCTATTTTCTTTTTTATTAATAACTTGATTAGCTAAAATATTTAAAGAATCATCAATTATTGATAATAAAATAGCTGAACCAAAGCGTTTCATATAATGATGATCTACCCATCCTTGTATTCCACTTGCTCCAAGCTCATCAGTTGCACCTGAATAAACTGGTATAATAATATTATTAGGCGTTCTTATTTCTTGCCAAATAACAAAAAGCCTATCCATACCATCATTTAATTGTCCTGAACTAAAACTTCCTGTAATGGTGCTTCCTTTTTCAATTAAAAGAACATTGCCATTTGAAGAATAAACATCATTTGAAACAATACAAGCAATACCCCCTTTAATAGTGCTAACTAAACGAGTTTTTAAAGAACAACCTATATAAGTTCCTTTAGATAATAATAAATTTGGATCAAACTGACTAACACTAGCACTAGTTGGGGTAAAAACATCGCCGATAAAATCATTTGATCCATTAGATAATAAAGCATTGTCTCCTTGCATAGGTTTAGAATTAAAAATATTATTTGAGCTTTCTTGTGTATTGTTTTCTTGTGCATTAAAAGCCCCACCATCACTACTACTACTTACCACAACTAACCCTGCACCTTTTACTATTCTTGGTTGTAAAGGTTTTGAGACAAGCTCGAAAGGATTTTCTTTTGGAGTTACTTCAACGGGTTTTTCCTGTTCTCTTTCTTTCAATACTTCTTCAAAACTCTTTGTTTCTTCTTTAACAGGTTCTTCTTTTTGAGGTAAAATAAAATCTTTTAATTTCACACTACTAGCAATGTCTTTATTAACTTCTTTTGCTTGTGTATTTGCAGTATCATCACTACTACCAATAAAAGATTTTGCAAAAATATATGCAAAAATCAATAATATAAATACACAAGCAATAAAGAATACATAGATTTGAATTTTTTTAACATTAACGCTTTGTGCTTGCAACTCACTTTGTAAATCCATATCTTTTAATTCTTGTTTTTCTTGATTACTCATTGCTCATTTCCTAATAAAGATTGTTCTAGTAAAAGTGTTTTACTTGGATCATTTATCACTCTTTGTATATTTTCATTAGAGGTTTCTCTAGTTTTATCTAAAGGATTTTTTCCATAGCCATTATTAAAAATTCCAACAACCTTATCTCCACTTCTTAGTAGAATTTGTTTTGCAATTTTTTGAACTACTAAAACATCATATTTTCCATCTTTTTTAATGTGAGTATTTAAGATCATTTCTTTGCCGTTTTCATATAAAAATACACTCGGAAATGTTTTTGTGTTATCAAAACCTAAGTAAGTAAAAACACCATCATCATAAGCATAATTTGGTGCTATATCTTCACTTCCTTTATTCGCTTTCATTAAAAAATCCCAGTTTCTAGGAACTATATTTTTATCAAGCTCTTCTCTTACAATTTTCTTTTCTAGCTCTTTTTTTATTTTATTCTCTTGCTTTAAGATTTTATCAGCGTGGCTAAAAGACAATTTATAAGTTGCTTGCTTGCTATCATTAGTTAGCAATAAATCAAAAATATAAGTTTTTAAATTAGTGGTAACAATTAAATTTGTTTTCCAGTCTTTTGGATTTGGATCAACAATCATCTCTTTTTGCTGACCTTGATTATAAGGATCATTTTCTACAAAAAGTCTAGTTTTATAAGCTTTTGGTTTAATAAATAAAAGATTTTTTTTCTCTATTAAATCCCAACCTTCAGAAAATCCTGTAGCGGTATTTATAATGACTTCTTCATCGCTAAATTCAATCATACTTACAAAACCATTTCTAGCTACCATTTTAAAAACATCTTTAGAGTTATACTCAGCATGTGCTACGCGTTGATCGTATTCTGATTTTTGCGGTTCATTTAATGCAAAAACAGGTAAAGCCAAAAATGAAAAAGAAAGGGCTAGGCTAATATTTTTTATCATCTTATTTCCTCATCAACTCTATAGTTAGTAACCTTAAAGCCAAGAGGGTTTAAAATTCTATTTTCTTCACTTGTTTTTGCTAGTAAAAAATCATACGCTAAGGTTATAACTTTGGTTGATTGTTGTGTGCTTTTTGTTACAGAATCTTTTTTAGTAATTAATGCTCTTATAGTAGAGGTTTTTACTCCATTGCTATTTCCAAGAACAATACTTAAAATCTTAACGCTTACTTCAACATTATCTTTATAAATTTGATCTAAAGCATTATCGCCAGCATAGATAGCTCTATACTCATTTGCAACATTTTCATCACTCATTAATTGAGTAAGAACATAATCTTGATTTAAAAACTTATAATAATAACCTTCTCTAGCTTTTATATATTGAGAGATAAAGTATTTGTCTAAAGCTTCAATAGAGCTAATTTGCTCTTCTTGTAAGCTAGTAATAATATCCACCATACCAGTAGTATTATCTACTTTAATCACATAAGGTTCAGTAGTTTTTAATGGTGTTAAGAAAATTACAGCAATTACAGCAATAATTGATATTGCCATACTTATAAATGCAACTAACCAAGCTCTTTGATTTGATTTTTCAATCAAATATCTTACACTTGCTTCAAAATTCAAAGCATTAGAATTAATTTCATTTTGGTTTTTCAATTTTATGTTTAAAAGAAGTTAGTATAATTATCCTAAGGCTGATTAACCAAAGGGTAACGGCCTTTGATTAATCAAATCTTGCCTTAGAAAGAAGGTGAGAACCTTGAATAATCATATTCTAGTAATTATTATACTACTATGTATAATAATAGTCAAGGCTTATTAGCTTTGATTTCCCCTTTTTTAAAGGGGATGCTAGAAACCCTTTGGCTTTATACTAACTTTCTTTATCTCCTTTCTTTAAAATTTGTTTTCTAAAACTTCAGTTTCAATTATTTGCACATCTTTTTCTTTGAAAAAAAGATTTTGTTTTAAAACTTTTACAAAAACATCTCCTTGCTCCGTATTGTAAGTGATAGAATAATCAAACTCGCCAGCTTCAACCATCTTATCTTCATGATAAGAATTAGAATCATTTACAGCCTTTTTTAAAATCACATAAGACATACTCGGATAATTTAAAATAATTCTCTTTTTCTTTTTAATGTTTTCAAAGCTTTTAATGGAAGTTTCTTTTTCTTCTTTCTTTTCAAACACAGGAACAATTTCCATTTTTAAAAACTTTTCTTGATCTTTAATATCATTTACAGCAACCCAACCACTTTTATCATCAAATAAATAGTTATAATTAGTATTGTTTTTAATAGAACAAGCACTAAAAAAGATTGCACAAAATGCAAATAAAATTATCTTATGCTTCATTTCTCATCCTTTGTAATATGCTCTTTCCTAAAGACATAGCATTAGCACCTGCAACAGAAGCACCTGATTTCATAGCAGAATAAGCACCTTCTGCCATTTTAGAGCCTCCTTTTTGAGCATGCCCAAATAAATTTCCAAGAGTTTTTCCAGCAACAGAACTTATAGGATTGCTTACCCTTGAAAACACGCTTTGCATAGCAGAATCTAAAGCAACACTTCCTACTTTTTCAGCAAAAACCTTTGCTACAAAAACCATAGCAACTAATAAAACAGAGGAAAAAATCATTGATATTCCTATGAAAAATGAGTCAGCATCTGCATTCATATATTGATCTTGAGAATACCTAGCAAAACGATATATTTCTTTTGCAAAAACTTTAAAAAATAAGCTCATAAAAAGAACTAATAAGGTATTAGAAATAAGCAATGCAAGCCATTGAGTAAAAACATTTTTAGTGCTTTTATATAAAAGACAATAAAACATTAAAGGTGCAGCAATCACTAATATAGTTTGAGTAAAGGCAGTAGCATTAATCACTACTAAAGCAGGTAGCACAGCTATACCAAAACCTGTATAAATCATAACTATACTAAATGCAGCAACTATAATGCTAAATCCACCAGCCTTAGCCCATATACTATCAGCTAAATTTCTAACTTCATTAAAAATAATATCAATTTGCTTATACATACTAAGGCTTCCACCCGCCCACTCATGAAAGCCATCCATAGCATTAATAACTAAAGTAAGCCATCCGCCGATATTTAAAGCAAAAGTGATGATCATAGCCTTAGCAGCTAAATCCCACATTACTTCTTTAGTAGGACTTTGAGAACGACCAAATAAGATTTCATAACCCTTATACATAATAGTAATGACAAGGGTAATAGAAAAAAGCACGGCAAGTTGAGTCATTTTTTCACTCAATGCTGCATTTCTTACTACTTCTAAAATCACATGAGTAGCATTACCAAGCTCTGTAAAGAAATTACCTTGCATGGTAAGCCTTAAAAGAAAATACAAGATTAAACATTATTGTGTTTTAAGAAGTTTAAGAAGACTAAGGTATAATACCCCGAAGGGTTAGCCGTAGGCTGCAACCCTATGGCTTAATCTAACCCTTAGAATGGGGGTGAATTTATGTCATACAAAATTATAACTATAATTATACTTGTTTGTGTAATTATAGTCAAGGCTTATTAGCTTTGCCCCTTTTAAAGGGGTATAATTTTACCCTACGGCCTTTCTTAAACTTTCTTTATCTCCTTTCTTTAAAATTTGTTTTTATTTAAATTAATTTGGTTTTAAAATTAAGTTTTTGTAAAACTTGTGTTTTTCCATTTTTAAATTTTTCTACTATTTCATATTCTATTAGTTCTATAAATTTAGAATTTTGTTTTTGTTCTATTTCCTTTATAGCATTTGCTATCTTTTCCTTATAAGGTGTATCAGGAAGATCATAATGTTTTAGTTGTTTTATTTTTTCTATTTCTTTGTTTTTAATGATTTGTTCCATTTGATTAAAAGCATTGATAAAAGCAATTTTAAATTGTAAAGCTTTTTTACCTGTAAAACCCATAGCTAAAAGCGTGAATGCATCACGAGTTAGATTATACATAGGCATTTTTCTATTAACAAGCTTACCATTCTTTGGGTTCGTTGTTTTCGATATTTGCACGATCTCCCCAAAATTGAGGAATTCGTTAGAAGCCCCTATTTCTCGCAATTCATTTAAAATATTTCTAATATCTCTTAAAAGATGATCATGTCTTTTCCCAAACACTTTAGCTATATCTAAACTTGTGCAAAAAATTTGCTCATCTTTGTTTTCAAAGATGACATCTATATTGTTAATATTAATAACACTACTCATTTTTCACTCCTATTTAGTCAAACAAAGCATCAGCTTCTTTATCATATTTTTTTCTAAGCTCGCCATAATCCAAAGGCTCTTTCCCCATTGATTCTGCAAATAGCTGTGCTGCTTGATCTTGTCTTATTCTTCTTTGATTTTCATAATGCATATTAGAAATTTCAAGATTAGTTTTAATGATTTCTAGTTTGGTTTTTTCTACATTAATCGCATTGTTAATGTCATTAGTTTCTTTGATATCTTTTGATTCTATAAGTCTTTGGTGTAATTTTTCTAAAGACTTTGCTACGGTATTAACTTGGATAGAAGCTTGATTATAATGCTCCACTTGAGCTGCATAAGTAATCATATCCATTCTACATATTCTTTTTCGCTCTTCACTCAAATAACTAGCATTGCAACGATCAAAAAGAGTGAATTTTCTAAATGTTTCTTTGCTTTTATCGCTTAAAAAGCCTTGTGGATCTTGCAATACATCATCATAAAAAGATTGTATGTTTTGTCCAGCTTCAGCAAAATCTAAATAAATTTGTTTTGTGTCTCTCATAAAAGACACTGAATCTCTTGCACCTGTTTTAGATAAAAGTTCATTTTGATAAGCTTGAATTTGTTGTTGATAGTGTTTAACCGTATCTTGCCATCTTGTAGCTTGTTTAGTCCACTCTGCAATTTCTTTTGCATTTTGGGTTGCCATTTGTGAATTTGCAGTCGCATCAACTACAGGAATACCAGCACTAAAAGCTAAATTTGCAATACATAATGATGAAATTATGGAAAATAAAAATTTATTTTGTTTTTGGATATAATTATTTTTGGGGTTTGCCACAGGGCGGCAACCCTGTGGCTTAATCTTAACTCCAGAAAGGAGATATTTTAAGATGAAGTTCACACGCTTTATCTTAGTAGCAATTATACTACTAAGTTTAATAGTAGTCAAGGCTTTTTGAGTCTTACCCTGTCTTTTGACAGGGCTATTTAAGATAAAGCGCCCCTGTGGCTTTTTGGTTTGATTTTTACTTAAACTTAATCTCATTGTTCTTCCTTATAAAATGTTTTAAGTTCATTGATTTTTTCTTCCAAAGTTTTGTTTTCTTGATTAAAGATATTTTCTATTTTTTCTATATAGCTTGTGCCTGTAGATAAAATTTTTAGGTTTTCTTTGCCTAAAGATGAAAGATCCAAAGAACAAACAACTGCTTCATCTTGTCTTTTAACAAGGAATTGTCGTTTGTGTGGGGCAAAGTTTTTAACTATTAAAAATTCATCTTTACTAAGACCTAGTCTTAAATACTCATCTTCTTTTGCTAAAGGGTTTGGTAAAAATATTTTTGTAGCAGATTGCTCAACTAGAGTATTTGCTATCTTTAGTTTTAAAAAGTCCTCTATACTTTGTGTAGCAAGTCTTAAAAAGCCATTTTGTTTTCTTATGGTTTTAAACTTGTTTTTTACTTCTTCTGCCACAATATCATTTTCTAACCACTTCCAAGCTTCATCAATATCTATACAAAGTCTTCTTCCATCTGCTAAATTCATAACACGCCAAAGAATAAAATAAGAGATTAATGCTGAAACATCTTTTTCATCTAAAAATTCAGTTCCATCAATACCAAATAAATTAATATCATCAGGAAAATCTAGGTTGTCATATTCATTATCAAACACCCAGCCAAATTGTTTTCCTTTTTGGAATAAAGACAATCTACTTTTTAAAGAGTTATTGTCATTAAAATCATCTGTAATATTTTCAAGAAGTAAAGAAATAGGATATTTTCTTTCAGAAATTTCAAATTGAAACATTAGAGTATTTACAGCTTCATTAATTTGTTTTTCTTCTTTTGTATTAAGAATTTCGCCATTGCGTGTTACACATAGTTTTATTAGTTGTTTTAAAAATCTTAAATTTTCTTCATTAGTTTCAACCATAAAAGGATTAAACCCAGTAGGCTTACCATTTTTAATAGAAATATATCTACCACCAGCACAAAGAATATTGCCTAAAGCACCTTTATCTTTATCTAAAAATACAGCTGTAAATTTCTTTTTATCTTCAGGTATATTTGCAGGAAAGCTATCTTTATTAGCATACTTTATCATTTGATTAATGATAAAATTCATAAACACGGTTTTACCACCACCACTTTGACCTAAAATCAAAGTATTAGCTAAATTCAAATCACCAAATTCATCTTTGTTTTTCCCATCGCTTTTGTGGAAATTTAAAAAATATGGTTGTTTGTTTGGTGTTTTTAAAATAGTTACAGCATCGCCCCAGCAATTTTTTTCTTTTTTACCCATTAAGAAATTATGTAATGCAACCAAAGATGAAAAATTTAAAGATGAAATCATATGAACTCTTGGGCGTATTGCAAAATTACTTGGAAATTGTGAAAAATAAGAAGCAGGTAGTGCAATATTTGCTAATGTTGAAGTAAAGCCTAAACTATTTAATGAAGTTATTACTTTATTAGTATTTTTCTTGCATTCATCAATGCTATCACCAAAAACACAAATACTAAAATGATAATTTCCAAAACTTATAACATTACTAATTAAATCATCTAATGCTAAATTTAATTGCTCTATCTGACTTACACCATCATCTTCACTTGAAATTAGTTGATTAATTTGTTTGTTTAATGCTGATTTTGAATCATATTTTGATAAAGGAACAAAAGTTTGAGTGATAGTATAATCTACATCAAGATACATTAAAGAATCTAAAATACCTGAAAAAGTTTCATTAGAATAATCTTTAATTTCAATAATTCTAGCAAATCTTTTTGTATCATCATTGTAGTTTAGCTGAATCATATCGTGGTTAAATTGAATATTTTTTAAAGTTCCTGTTAGATATTGATATATCGGAGTATCACAAACTACAACAGGATTAAATTTTCCACCTATTAAATAATTATAAAATTCTAATTGCTCGGAATATTTAATATTATTCTTTTTATATACACTTAATATTTTTGGTTTAAAATCTTTAATATTAGCTTCAAGTTTTCCTAAGTATTCTTGGAATTTAAGAACAAAATTTGAAATTTCTTTTGCTTTTGATTTGTAATTTAATTTATTGAAAGTATTTAGATCGATATTAGATTTTAAAGGCTTATAGACCAAAGTCAAATAAAGCGAATTTTGCTGAAAACTTTTTTTATCAAAACTCTTATGGTATTTCTCATCAATTTCCTTTAAAAAAGAATTTTCAAAATGAGAATCTAAAAATTCATGTAATTTAAATCTTACATTATGAAAATAAAAAGCAACAGGCTCATTAGAAAATGACATTATCATCATATTTAAAAGATTTTTTTTAAAAATTAAATTCTCATCTGACTCACACTCAAATTCTATACCTTCAATAAAAAATGTGCTAATTAGCATATGTTCTTTTGTAATAACAATGCTATCTGTAAGTAAAGAGCTATAAGGAATTAATTTCTCTAAACTTGGTTCAGCATGAAGTGGAAATATAGATAATTTTGGAAAATCATTATTAGTTGGCAATCGTTTATAGCTTACGCTATTAAAAGTTTTAGCTTTATGATACTTTCTACTCAAAAAATTACTAATAAATTTAGTTTTTAAAAAAAACAATCTAAACATTTGCTCATCTTTCTTAGTCATTGCTTTCATAATAAAATAAGAAATAACTCCAAAAATTAAAAGGAAAAATTGTTGCGTATAAACAGCTATTAAGATAAATCCTAAAATGTTTATTAAGAAAGGCACTAAAGGCACTCCAAAAAGGAGTGCAGGGCGTGTTAATCCTTTAAAGAGCGGATCAAAATAGTTATTCATAAACTTTTAACCCACCAAAAGAGCAGCCAAAGAAGAAGCAGAACCTATAACAACACCACCAATTACCACTGGTAAAACTTCAGTCCATTGCTGTTTTAATATTGCCATTCTATAACCTGCAATACCAAAAGCTATTGTAATAGCAATAATAGAAACACCAAACAAAGCTGACTCTATATCTTGTGCCAAAGTATTGACTTTATCAATACCGCCTGCAGCAAAAGCTAAATTTACAGCTAATGCTATTAATAGTGTTTTTTTAAACATTTAAAGGAGTCCTTTCATTAAAAAATAACGAACGATAAATTTAGCTCTTATATTAAATATAAAGGTATTATTTAATTTTAATTTTTTATTAAAATTAAATGTGTAATAAACATTTTTTTTGATTTTGGATTAAAAAGGAGTAAATTTGGCAACTAAAAGATCAGATTTGTATAAAAAAATTATAAAAGTAAGAAGTAAAATTAAACAAAACTTAAAACATAAATCACGATTATATTTGAATCTAAAATTTCAGAGAAGAATATATGAGTAAAAAATATCCTTATTTTCTTTCAAACAAAATTTATTTTCATCCTATGATCTTATGGACTAACATTAAATGTAAAAATTGCAACGAGAATAAATATATTGAATATACAGAAGATGAAGCATATAAAAAAGTTATCTGTCCAAAATGCAAAATGATGATTAAAGTAGAGAAAGGAAAAAGCAACAAATGAAAGAATTAGATTATTATAACTTTTTAGAAGAAGCAGATTGTCTGATGAAAAAATAAAGAATAAAAAGAAATTACAGAAGAAGTATTTTTAGATTTCTTAAAAGAAATGATAAAAAAATACAATATTACAAAAAGAAAATGCGATTGTTTTAAACTTAAAAAATAACTTTCTCTTTTTTAGTCTTGAAATAAAAGAACAAGGTCAAAAACATTTTGAATAAAATTCTAAAAAATACGAGAAAGTTGATTTTTATGGAAATCATAAAATTTGAGAAAAGATTATACAACTTAAATCGAATTAAAAATAAATTATATTTATTTTATATCTAATAAATATCTTTTTAATATTTTTTAATTATGTGTCTTATATCTATATATAAATATATTTTTATAAGCTATGAGAGATAAAAATATCAGTATAAAAACAACATTTTCTGTAAAGGATATTTAGATAGTGAGTTTAATATAGTTTCCGACTTTTTTCTATATTCAACATTATTGTATTTCTTCGATAAAATATCTAAAATAACATAACATCACACTCGTTTATATTCCTTGTTGCATTAGCAGATCACTTCCAAATATTTAATTCTTGCCAGTTTTGTGGTATACCCATAGCAGCTTTATCAATACTTGGATATTTATTTAATAATTTTATAAATTCTTCTTTAATGTTATATTCCTTTAAGATTATAGTCAATACACTTACTGCGAAAAATATTTTATCACGATCTACATTTTCATCTAGAAAATTATCATTTTTTCTATATTTAAATTTTTTAACAAATTGTCTATTCCAAAGTCTTGAGTGATGTGCACATAAATTTCTAACATAAGATAAAGTTTCTATCCAGTTTTCAAAAACATCAATTTGTATATTTTCTAATTCAAAAAATTTCATAAGATCTAATTGTTCTGTTTTTTGCATAAGTTTTACAAATTTAGATAATGTTCCAAAGGATAAAATTTCAACTAGAGCCCACAATGGTAAATCATCTGTATTGTATTTTGTTTTTATATGTTGAATGAAATCCTCACTAGCTCTTTTCTTCTCTTTATCTATTTGCTCAATCAAATCACCGTAAAGACAACGGTCCTTAATCCTCATCTCTCTTTTTAAAGATTTTATATCTTGTATATAACCAAAAGGTTTATATTGTTTAGAATGAATATGAGAAATTTGTGCCCTTAAAATAATTTCTAACTCAGATAGATAATTAAATACAAATTTTCTTAAATCTGTATCAAAATTATATAGTAAAACTATATCTTCAAAAGTAGTTCCATCTTGAAACATGTCTTTACATGGTGAATTCTTTGGATGTTGAAAAGGTATAAAATAAGAACTTAAACGATAATAATGATTTTTCTCTAAAAACTTTATAGCTTGTTTTTCATCTTTTACAATAAGGTTTCTATTTTTTAAAATATCAATAAGGCTGGGATAATCTTTAAAATCTTTATAATTCATGAGAGCACCTTCCAGTCAGCATCATGAAAATGCTCGGAAGGTATGTTAACGAAATAATAAAATATTTTAGTTTTATTTTTGCTTAAATGAAACTGCACTTTGTAGCCTTTTAAACTAACACAAGTATTAATTATTTTGTTTCTTATTATTTTTTTGATTATATTAGATGCTAACACAACATGCTTCTTAGCTCTTATCAACTTGAAGTATATAAGAAAATAAGTCATTCTATTTTTTAAATAAAATATCACACTTAATCCTTTGTTAAAGTTAGCTTTTCTTATTCTTTTTTATCTTTTTAATATCGTTTGATATAGTTTTTTGACTTACCATAAGATAACTAGCTATTTCCGATTGTGTTTTTTTCCCCATTAATTGTTCTACCTGTTTTAATCTTTCATCTGGAGTTGTTTTAATATACTGAACTTTTTCTTGTCTTTGAAAATTTCCATTTTCCTCATATGTTACAACAGCTCCTTTAACCCCATCGTTTATTTTTATAACAGTTTTATTATTACTTATGTTAATACTATAATTTGCATTTTCAGGAAAATTGTTTTTTATACTATTTATAACACTTTCAACAACATTTACAACTTGGATTGTGTTGTTTTGAGCTAATTTATTTTGATTAGTATTTTCTTTAAGTTTATTCATATTTATTCTCCTTATTCATTGTAATATTATTACTTTACTTAGTAAGTATAGTTTTTACTAGTAAGTTACTAGTAGGAATTATACTTAAAATAAATTAAACAAATCTTAATTATTAATTATAAAAAGTTTAACTTTTGGAATAAAAAAATAATAATTTTTTTATTGTTATTATATAGTATATTAAATAAATATCTTTTACATTTTTTATATATATTTTTATACTATGTATTTAATATTCTTATGATATAATTATGATATGTAATAAATATCGTAAGGATAAATATGATTATATCCATCTGTAATGAAAAAGGCGGAAGTGGCAAAAGCACATTAGCTGTAAATTTAGCAATTAAGGCAGCTGAGAGTAAAAAGGTTTTATTGTGTGATAGCGATCCACAAAAATCTGTTATGACTTTTGTCAATATTAGAATGGAAGAAGGTATTAATAGAACATTCTCTGTTGTATCTAAAGTTGGCGAATCTTTAAAAGATTTTATACAAAAAGAAAAAAATAAAAATGAATATGACTTAATTATTATTGATACTGGCGGTAGAGACTCAAAAGAAATGAGAATAGCATTAGGTTTTTCAGATGTTGTAATCATTCCTACAATCCCAAGTCAATTTGATGTTAGTGTTTTAGATAAAATGTTTACAATTATTAAAATGGCAAAGGAATTAAATAGAGATCTACAAACATTTGTTTTAATCAATAAAAGCTCTCCAAATCCTTTTTTAAATAAAAAGATTGAAGATTTAAGAGCCTATATTAAAGAGCAAGAAGATGACAATATTAAACTTTTAGATAATATTATCTGTGAAAGAGAAAAATATAAGACTTGCATTCAAATGGGTTTAGGAATTAGTGAAACAGAAATTAATTCCAACAATAAAGCTTTAGAAGAATTTAATACTTTCTATAATGAATTAACAAATAAAATCAAAGGATAATAAAATGGGATTTAAAAAAAATACAAATGCAAATTTAGATAGTTTTATCGAAGGAGCTACGGGAGAAACTTCAGCACAAAAAACCTCTACGCAATCTGGAAGAATCAAAAGAGATAAAAAGCTTCTTGTAGGTTTTACAAGTGAAGAATATGAAAGATTATCAAGTATGGCAGAACAAATGGGTATGGATAAAGGTGCTTTTATAAGATTTAAGGTGCTAAATAACTAAAAGATATTTTAAAAATATAATTTTGATATGTATATAATATATAAAAAATATTATATACATATTGTAATGATACATACTATTAAAAAATAATACTTCAAACAATTTTAGATATAATTACATAATGGTAATAGCATATGTAAGAATTAGTACAGCAAAACAAGACTCAGAAGTCCAAAAACTCCAAATATATGAATATTGTATAAAAAACAAAATTAATATTGATGAAGTTATGGAAGTTGAAATGAGTTCAAGAAAAAGTTTAGAAAAAAGGCGTATGAATGAATTAAAAGATAAACTCAATGAAGGTGATTTATTAATTTGCACAGAACTTTCAAGATTAGGAAGAAGTATGCTTGAAGTTATTACATTAATATTAGAACTTTCTGAAAAGGGTGTGCAATTTGTTTTTTTACGACAACCTGAATTAAGTTCATTTAACAATCCTTCTCAAAAATTACTCCTTTCTTTCTACGCTTATGTTTCAGAAACAGAGAGAGACTTTATCTCACAAAGAACAAAAGCAGGACTTGCTAATGCACGCAAAAATGGAAAAAATATAGGTCGTCCTACAAATAGTTTTAATAGTATGTATGATAAAGATGAAGATCTAATAAAAGAGCTTATATCTAAAAAAATAACCTTACGCAATATTTGGAAATTTTTAGGCGAAAAAGGAACTTACAATAACTTTCATTATTTTTGCAAAAGAAGAAAATTGACATAATATATCATACTAATTTATAAATAATATTATATGGATATGTAAAAAATATCTATATAATATTTAAATTATATGTAATTAATATATATTTAATCAAATAATGTTATACTTCTAAAATTCAATTTTAATATTCTTTGTATAAAATGTTATTTCCCAAAAACAAAACATTTTCTTAAATAGCTATAAACAATTTTGATGCTGTTATTATGACACATTCGTAATTTAAATTGATACCTGCCCCTTAAAAGATTATAAAAGCTCTTTTGTGCCAAATCTGCAAAGATTTTAGAAGATTTAAATAAAAACAATAATATTCAGAAAGAATATGATATTAAAAATTAATTAGTAAAAGGCGATTATCTTTCACTTTAATAAATAAACAATCCAAATAGCCAGTGCTATTGAAACAAAAGACATAAGCTTAATTATTGCACGAAGGATATTATTCTTACCTTTTTCTTTATTGAAATCATCTTTGCAATATTGTAATAACTTATCATCACCTTCTTTTAGATATTGTAATTTTGCTAATTGATTACACATATCAAAAATACGAACTTCTTGAATATAATCAAAATCTTTTCTTATTTTTAAATCACTGATGCTATCTATACTAAAACTTGTATTATTTTCATTAAATATGAAACCTAAATTTTTATACAATTTATCCCTTCTTATGCGATTCTTGCAACTCTCTTCATTTTCATCATTTTCTTTACTCAATATATCATGAAAATTTGCCTCTGGAACATAACTTAAAGCGATTTCTAATATTTTATTTATTACAAATGTCCCTATACCTAGAGATTTATAATTATGATCAATCTCTACGCAAGAACTAAAACTCCAATGACTCATATATTTCAACTTCCAATAATTTCTTTTTTTATTATCATTTTTAAAAACACCTAATTCATTTTTCAAATATTGATAGTCTATAATTGCACATATTTCAACATAATAAAATTTTTGATTTTCTTCAAATGCTTTTATTTCAAAATCTAATTTAAAACAAACTTCTTTTTCATTTTTTTTGCAAATATAAAATTTGCTAGTATAAACTTCTTGTTTCATTATATTTTATTTCTTTCTCTTATAAACTACCCATCTCTTTCAATCTCATTATTCCTAGAATTTGTCCATCGCAAGCTACTATCGGTTCGTTCTCGCTTTCCTTGCTGTAGCTGATTGAGTGCATTGATGTGCATAGGCATTTGAGTTCCTTTTCGCTCATGAACCACAGACTGTTCGGACAATATTCGCATAGAGTCTCTTTCTTTGGCAGATTCTCTTGGGATATTTGATTTATTACTGGACTCTTGTAAGATTCTCTGTCTATATTGTTCTGTATAATCTCTCTCATTGTTTTCCTTTATAGCATATTTTGGATTATTTTTTTCATCTGATTGCAATGGTTTTAGCTCTTTTTCTCTACCTAAAACAGAAGCGTCCCAAACAGATTTTTTTGCCATTTTGGTTACTTCAAAAGTCTTTCCATTTGCTTTAATTTTTTTCTTAATTTGATATGTTTCTTGTCCTATAATTTTAAACTTTGCATATTCCCCTTTTAAAATTTTATTTTCTTTGATAACTCTTTCAAGATCATTACTCCATATTACAGCTATACCTTTTTTTGTTCTATATTTCACATAAAAACTATCTTTAGCTTTCTCATCAAGACTAAATTTATATTTTGCTTTTCCATAATCTAAAACTTGATAATAATGCATTTTAGTTTGTTCTTTATTTTTTTCAAGTTTATAGGATACTTCTTCATTGTTTTTTGAACGAATAGTTGCTTTTGCTTCCACACCTAAATTGTTTAATGCTTTAGCAAAAGATAATCTCAAATTCATTAAATCTGATTTTTTTGGATTAATTCTTTTTCCATTTTTATCTGCAACTTTTAAACAAACATGACAATGTGGATTGTCAGTATCATCATGAAAAGCAACTGCAAAAAAATTATCTGGATACATTTTTTTAATGTCATTAAAACAGCTTTTTTCATTTTCTCTGGGGGTGCATTTTTATAATCTTGCATAGAAAAAACCATATTAATAGTATGTCTTTTTTCTTTTTTTTCTTGTCCAAATCTAGGAATAGGAGCACCCTCATTTTCATAAATTTTTTTTAAAATTTTTAACTCATCTTTTCCTTTTAATATATCAAAATCACTTGTAATTATTTCTATTGTTCCTTCTCTTGAAATATAATCTAAATGTTTGCAAACTGCTTGCAAATTTTTCGAGCCTGATGTAATTTTTACAACAACTTCAGTGTTTTTTCTAAAAACTTTATTTGTTTTATTTGATATATTTTTTTTAACAAAATTATATGTAGATTTAGATCCAACTTCTATTTTAGTATAAACTCTTTTTGCTATGATCTCATCATCAAAAATTTTAAATCTTGACATTAAATTCTTTCATTATTTTTAAGAATAATTTTTTCTAATTCTTTGGATAATTTTTCAATATTTATTGAAATATCCTCAAAAGATTTTTCTAAATTTTTTTCATTTATTCTCACGCTTTTTCCGCTTCTTAAAATTTTTAAAAGCTGATATATATTCCTTCCGATTGTGTTTATTTCTGTTCTTGCTAATATAAATTCATCGATATAATTTTTATCAAAAAATTTATCTTTATAAATATGATTTAAAGTTAAAATTCTTATTTGTTTTGTTGCAGTTCCATTTCCATTTTTCTTTGCAAAATCTGAAAATATTTTATATTCATCTTCAGTAAGTTTAAATCTAATTTCTTTTTTTGGTTCATTATTTTGATAATTTATTTTATCTATGGTGTTTATATTTTCTTTTTCATTATCATAAATATTTTTTAAAATTGTATTTATTATTTTACTAAAAGAAACTTTCATTTCTTTTTTTAGTCTAAGAAGATAAGAATAACTTTTTTCATCAAAATAAATATTAGTTTTTTTCATAAAAATTACAACACCTTTTATTGAGCCTCGCAGAGAATATTTTGCTATTTACTAAAAAAATAGTGTCATTTTTTGGAGTAAATAGCTATCCTGCTATTGATACATTTTTTACACCTGTATTTTAGTCAATTTATCTTTACATAAAAATTAATATTTTCAGCATTTATGATATAATTAATATATAAAAATTCACAAGGAGTAAGATGAGAAAAGACAGCAAGGAAATAGAATTACTCAAACAAGAGTATAAAGAAAAAATCCAAAAAGCAAAACAAAAAGAAAAAGAGAGAAAAGAGAAGCTTTGTAAGAAGATAGGCTCTGAAATTATCTCTTTATTAGATAAAGATGATTTTAGAAATTTATTTTTTGATTATATTCAAAAAAATAATTTAGAAAAGATAAAATCATTATGTAGTGAAGTTGATGATTTTTTTAATATCAACTATACCAACAATAAGGAGGATAAAAGCAACTAAAAAAATACAAACAATTTTTACAATAATCCAAAAAAACAAAACCAAAAAACAAAATTATTAAGGATGAAAAATGGAAAACATAGATATACAAGAAAATGAAAACAAAAACATAACATTTGAAAATATAAAAGTAAAAGTTATTGATAATTCATCATTATGTGAAGAATATCAAGAGTGTGTTTTTAATGGAACTTATGACAATACATCAAATCCTAAAGAGATCGAATCTCTTTTTAATACTTTAAAAACTTTTGATTCTTGTGAAAAGCTAAAACGAATGGAAAAATTATCTTTTTCAAAACAAGAAATTGCATTTGAAATTATCACGGATGATTTAAAAATACCACTAAAGGTAAGATTAGGTGATGGACATTTTGAGAAAGGTTTAGATGAGTTAATTAAACTAGGTAGTCAAAATATTGATGCTAGTATTAACAAAAGAATCAATCCAAAAATAAAAGAAAATTTTGACAAAATATTATCTCCGCTTAAAGCTGAAAATTTTCAAAATATTCTAAATGGAACTTTTGAAGCAATTAAAGAAGTTGGAGTTTTATCAAATGCGAATGAATTTTCTAATTTTGTTTCAGAATTTTTAAAAGCTTACAAGGAAACTCAACAAACATCTGAAAGTAATAAAACCATAGATAATTCAAAAGATAAGAAAAAAGATAAAAACTATTTTTTTAAAAAAGTTGATGAGTTTTTTCAAAAAAAGCTTAATTCTCGTGAAAGGGAACATGTTCGGACTAACGAAAAATCTTTTTCTAAATCACTATAAAATTTAAAAGGATTATCGATGTATTATAATAG
>NZ_JANQCZ010000016.1:0-27060 GCF_024723605.1 Campylobacter sp. LMG 17559 | reverse complement strand
AATAAAGGGTTGTTTAATGATGTAAAATTTTTCATAAAATTTGGCTCTAAGATCGATTATTAATTCATTTTCTAAAAAATCATCAAGTTCACTGGAAAAATTTTCTTTATAAAATTTTTCTATATTAAAATCTTTGATTTTCTCTCCTTGTTTTAATTTATAATAAGGTATTAAATCTTTTGCTAAAATAGGACCAAAAAGATTTGAAAATATTAATACATTTTCATCTATATATTTTTTAGAAATTTCATCCAAACTCTCATAATCTAAATATTCAAAAGCAACACCATTGTATCTTTGAATTGCTTTGGTTGTATCTTTTTTTAATATATCATGACTAAGATTATATAGTTCATCTTTGTCTTTGATACCAAAAAATTTTTCAAGAACATTTTCATCACATTGTTTAATAAAATTTTTGTATTTAGCAATTACTTCAAGTCTTTTATCGTATAGCTTGTTAAATATGAATGATTTTTCATTTAAACAACTATGTGTATTTATTTTACTTTTTCCCTCACTAGGTGAAAATAAAATTTTCATAATTAATCCTTTATTTTTTAAAAATTATACAAAATTATTTAAAACACTTGACATTAATTCAAAATTACATTATAATTCAACTTTATTTTTTGCTGGTTTAGCTCAGTTGGTAGAGCAGCTGCCTTGTAAGCAGCAGGTCGGGGGTTCAAGTCCCTTAACCAGCTCCATTGTTAATAGCAGTGTTTGACCAGAAATAAAAAGCATTATTATTCATGGTGAGTTACTCAAGTGGCCAACGAGGGCAGACTGTAAATCTGCTGGCTTTCGCCTTCCGTGGTTCGAATCCACGACTCACCACCATTGCTTTGCGGGAGTAGCTCAGTTGGCTAGAGCATCAGCCTTCCAAGCTGAGGGTCGCGGGTTCGAGTCCCGTTTCCCGCTCCAACCTGATTTTGGTAGAGTGAAACTGGGAGCTGTTTTTAAATTCAGAATTTCTAGCAGTTTCAAATTTCCAAAATTTTATAGTTTATGTTTTTAATTTTTCTGAGCGCTCGTATGGCTCAGAGGTAGAGCACTCCCTTGGTAAGGGAGAGGTCGCGGGTTCAAGTCCCGCTATGAGCTCCATTGATTTCAAAAGATTATAAAACATAAATTAGTATTTGTTTGTAAATTTTATATGGAGGAAAAAGATGGCTAAAGAAAAATTTTCACGTAATAAGCCTCACGTAAATATTGGTACTATTGGTCACGTTGACCACGGTAAAACTACTTTAACAGCTGCTATCTCTGCTGTTCTTTCAAGAAGAGGTTTGGCTGAGCTTAAAGATTATGATAATATCGATAACGCTCCTGAAGAAAAAGAGCGTGGTATTACTATTGCTACTTCTCACATTGAGTATGAAACAGAAAATCGTCACTATGCTCACGTAGACTGCCCAGGCCACGCTGACTATGTTAAAAACATGATTACTGGTGCTGCTCAAATGGATGGTGCTATTCTTGTTGTTTCTGCAGCAGACGGCCCAATGCCACAAACTAGAGAGCACATCTTACTTTCTCGTCAAGTAGGTGTACCATATATTGTTGTTTTCATGAACAAAGCCGATATGGTTGATGATGCTGAGTTATTAGAATTAGTTGAAATGGAAATTAGAGAATTATTAAGCTCTTATGATTTCCCAGGAGATGATACTCCAATTATTTCAGGTTCGGCTTTACAAGCTCTTGAAGAAGCAAAAGCTGGACAAGATGGTGAATGGTCTAAAAAAATCTTAGATCTTATGGCAGCAGTTGATGAGTATATTCCAACTCCAGCTCGTGATACAGATAAAGATTTCTTAATGCCTATCGAAGATGTATTCTCAATTTCAGGTCGTGGTACAGTTGTTACTGGTAGAATTGAAAAAGGTATTGTTAAAGTTGGTGATACTATTGAAATCGTTGGTATTAGAGAAACACAAAGCACTACAGTAACTGGTGTTGAAATGTTTAGAAAAGAAATGGATCAAGGTGAAGCAGGAGATAACGTTGGTGTTCTTCTTCGTGGAACTAAAAAAGAAGATGTTCTTCGTGGTATGGTTCTTGCTAAACCTAAATCAATCACTCCTCATACTGATTTTGAAGCAGAAGTTTATATTTTAAATAAAGATGAAGGTGGACGCCATACTCCATTCTTTAATAACTATAGACCACAATTTTATGTAAGAACAACTGATGTTACTGGTTCTATCCAACTTGCAGAAGGCGTTGAAATGGTTATGCCAGGCGATAATGTTAGAATTACTGTAAGTCTTATTGCACCAGTTGCACTTGAAGAAGGTACTCGTTTTGCTATCCGTGAAGGTGGCCGTACTGTTGGTTCAGGTGTTGTTTCTAAAATTATTAAATAATTATAAGCGAGATTTAATCTCGCTTTTTAAGGAATAAAAATGAGAATTAAAGTTGGTTTAAAATGTGAAGAGTGCGGTGATATTAATTATAGCACTTTTAAAAATAGTAAAAATACAACTGAAAAGTTAGAATTAAAAAAATATTGCCCAAGATTGAAAAAACATACAATTCATAAAGAAGTTAAATTAAAAAGTTAAGGCTTTTATAAAAAAGCCCTTAGGGCAATAGCTCCAACGGTAGAGCGCCGGATTCCAAATCCGATGGTTGGGGGTTCGAATCCCTCTTGCCCTGCCACAAAATAAGGTAAAATATGGAAAAACTAATAACTTATTTTAAATTGTCAAAAGCTGAATTAGGAAAAGTAATTTGGCCTTTGAAAGAGCAAGTTAGAAATGCTTATATTACAGTTTTTGTAGTTGTTGCTGTTGTTTCATTATTTTTAGCATTAGTTGATTTGATTATGTCATTTTCATTATCTAAGATTATAGGATAGAAAAATGAATCATAAATGGTATGCAATTCAAACTTATGCAGGTAGTGAGATGGCTGTAAAAAGAGCCATAGAAAATTTAGTTAGAGATCATGGAATTCAAGAGCAATTATTAGAAGTAATTGTTCCAACTGAAGATGTGATTGAATTTAAAAATGGTAAAGAAAAAATAAGCGAAAGAAGTTTATATTCAGGTTATGTATTTGCTAATATAGACTTATCAACAGAGCTTTGGCATAAAATTCAGTCTTTACCAAAGGTTGGTCGTTTTATAGGTGAAAGTAAAAAACCAACCCCATTAAGTGAAAAAGATATCAATCTTATTTTAGAAAAGGTGAAAAATAAAGCAGCACCTAAGCCTAAAATTTCATTTGATAAAGAAGAAAGTGTAAGAATAACTGAAGGTCCTTTTGCAAACTTTGTTGGTATTGTAGAGGAATATGATATGGTTAGAGGCGTTTTAAAGTTAAATGTTTCTATATTTGGTAGATCAACTCCAGTAGAAATCTTATACTCTCAAGTTGAAAAAATAGTTTGATTATATAGTAAGTAAAGGAGAAAGGTTATGGCTAAAAAAGTCGTAGGAGAAATTAAATTACAAATAGCTGCTACTAAGGCTAATCCATCACCTCCAGTTGGTCCTGCTTTAGGTCAACAAGGTGTTAATATTATGGAATTTTGTAAGGCATTTAATGAAAGAACAAAAGATATGGCTGGTTTTAATATTCCAGTTGTTATTACTGTTTATGCAGATAAAAGCTTTACATTTATAACAAAACAACCACCAGCTACAGATTTAATTAAAAAAGCTGCAGGTATTTCTAAAGGTGCGGATAACCCTTTAAAAAATAAAGTAGGTAAATTAACTAAAGCACAAGTTTTAGAAATTGTAGATAAAAAAATCGCTGATATGAATACAAAAGATAGAGAGCAAGCTGCTAAAATTATCATGGGTTCTGCTCGTTCTATGGGTGTTGAAATCGTAGATTAATACTCTTTACCGCCAAGAGTTTAAAAAGGCGGTAGCACTTTATATAAAATGCGGAGAAAATTGATGTCTAAAAATACTAAAAGATTTACAGAATTATTAAAAAAAATAGATTCAAATAAAAACTATTTAATGGATGAAGCAATAAGCACAGTAAAAACTCTTGCTTCTGCTAAATTTGATGAAACAGTTGAAATTGCTTTAAAATTAAATGTTGATCCAAGACATGCAGATCAAATGGTAAGAGGTAGTGTTGTTTTACCTTGCGGTACAGGTAAAAAAGTTCGTGTTGCTGTTATTGCAAAAGATGCAAAAGCTGATGAAGCAAAAAATGCAGGTGCTGATATAGTTGGTAGCGATGATTTAGTAGAAGAAATTCAAAAAGGTAATATGAATTTTGATGTTTTAATTGCTACACCAAATTTAATGGGTCTAGTAGGTAAAGTAGGTCGTATTTTAGGACCTAAAGGTTTGATGCCAAATCCTAAAACAGGTACAGTAACAATGGATGTTGCTCAAGCTGTTAATAATGCTAAAAATGGACAAGTTAATTTCCGTGTTGATAAACAAGGAAACATCCATGCAGGTTTGGGTAAAGTTAGTTTTACTCAAGAACAATTAAAAGAAAATATGACAGCATTTGTGAAAGCTATTAATAAACATAAACCAGCTGCTGCAAAAGGAAGATATATTAAAAATGCTAGTCTTTCTTTGACTATGAGTCCTTCTCTTTCTCTTGATACTCAAGAATTGCTTGATACAAAATAAAATTAATGAGAGTTTTTCTCTCATTAATAAAAATTAGATAAGATAATAACTTTTATCTTATCTAATTTTTATCTTAGATTGGAGATAGCCGAGGTCTTAGGACTTAATTAGATTTTCTGCTCTGCTTGAAATCACCGGTCGGAAAGGAGTAAAGATGACTAAAAGCCAAAAAATTGAACTTGTTTCTAAGCTTGAAGAGGGTTTTAAGGCTAGTGAAGCTGTTGTAGTTTGTAACTACAAAGGTTTAAACACTAAAAAACTTGAAGAGTTAAGAAATAATGCGAGAGAAATGGATGTTAAAGTTCAAATTATTAAAAATACTTTAGCAAGTATTGCTCTTAAAAATGCCGGCAAAGATGGAATGGAACTTAAAGATACAAATATTTATCTTTGGGGTGAAGACCAATTAAATGTTTCAAAAGTTGCTGATAAATTTAGCGAAGCTAATCAAACATTTGAAATCAAAACCGCATTTATTGATGGTGAAGTTGCTTCAGTAGATAAAGTTAAAGCTTTAGCTAAAATGCCTTCTCGCAATGAATTACTTGCTATGCTTTTGCAAGTTTGGAATGCACCAATCACCAATTTTACAATTGGATTAAATGCATTAAAAGAAAAAAAAGAAGCTGAATAAAATTTAAAAAGGATAAAAAATGGCAATTACTAAAGAAGATGTATTAGAATTTATTTCTAACCTAAGCGTTCTTGAACTTTCAGAATTAGTAAAAGAATTTGAAGAAAAATTTGGTGTTTCTGCTGCTCCAGTTATGGTTGCAGGTGCTGCTGTTGCAGGTGCTGCTGGCGGTGCTGCTGAAGAAAAAACTGAATTTGACATCGTATTACAAGATGGTGGCGATAAAAAAATCAATGTAATTAAAGTTGTTCGTGCTTTAACTGGTCTTGGACTAAAAGAAGCAAAAGATGCTGTTGAACAAACTCCATCAGTTCTTAAAGAAGGTGTTAGCAAAGCTGAAGCTGAAGAAGCTAAAAAACAACTTGAAGAAGCTGGCGCTAAGGTTGAGCTTAAATAATTTTTTTGTTTTAAAAGAAAGGATTTTATATCCTTTCTTGTTTTCCTTTAATTAGGATTCTTTCTTTCAATACTTTTACCATGGGGTATAATAATATGTTAAATTCACAATCAGGAAATCGTTTAAGAATAGACTTCTCGAATGTTCCACAACAAATAGACATTCCAAATTTATTACAATTACAAAAGAAAAGTTTTGATTATTTTTTAAACATAGATGCTAAAAATTCAGAAAGTGGAATTGAAAAAGTATTTAAATCTATTTTTCCAATTCATGATCCACAAAATAGATTAAGTTTAGAATATGTAAGTAGTGAAGTAGGTAAACCTAAGTACACTATTAGAGAGTGTATGGAAAGAGGTTTGACTTATTCTGTAAATTTAAAAATGAAAATCCGTTTAACTTTACATGAAAAAGATGAAAAAACGGGTGAAAAAATTGGTATAAAAGATATTAAAGAACAAGAAATTTATATTAGAGAAATCCCTTTAATGACAGATAGAATTTCTTTCATAATTAACGGAGTTGAAAGGGTTGTAGTAAATCAACTTCATAGAAGTCCGGGTGTTATATTTAAAGAAGAAGAAAGTTCTACTGTTGCAAATAAATTAGTATATACAGCGCAAATCATACCAGATCGTGGTTCTTGGCTTTATTTTGAATATGATGCTAAAGATGTGCTTTATGTGCGTATTAATAAAAGAAGAAAAGTGCCTATTACAATTTTATTTAGAGCACTTGGTTATAAAAAACAAGACATTATAAAATTATTTTACCCTATACAAACTATTCATGTTAAAAAAGATAAATTCTTAACTGAATTTAATCCAAATGACTTTTTAGATAGAGTTGAGTATGACTTGAAAGATGAAAAAGGCAATGTAATTCATCAAGCTGGTAAAAGAATGACAAAGAAAAAGGCTGAACAGCTTGTAAAAGATGGGGTTAAATGGGTTGAATATCCAGTTGAAATTTTAACAAATAGGTATTTAGCTAATCCTATTATTAATAAAGAAACTGGTGAGGTTTTATTTGATTCTTTAACGCTGTTAGATGAGGGAAAACTAGCAAAAATTAAAGAGGAAAAACAGTTTGATATTGCTAATGACTTAGCTAATGGAGTAGATGCTGCTATTATTAATTCTTTCATTCAAGATAATGAAACTTTAAAATTATTAAAACAAACCGAGAATATAGATGATGAGAATGATTTAGCAGCTATTAGAATTTATAAAGTAATGAGACCAGGCGAACCGGTAGTAAAAGATGCTGCAAAAGCTTTTGTAAACGATTTATTTTTTAATCCTGAAAGATATGATCTAACAAAAGTTGGTCGTATGAAAATGAATCATAAATTAGGCTTAGATACGCCTGAATATGTTACGGTTTTAACTAATGAAGATATAGTAAAAACTGCAAAATATTTAATTAAAGTAAAAAATGGAAGAGGTCATATTGATGATAGAGACCATTTAGGTAATCGTCGTATAAGATCAATAGGAGAACTTTTAGCTAATGAACTTCATGTAGGTCTTGCTAAAATGCAAAAATCGATCAGAGATAAATTTACGGCTTTAAATACAGATATTGATAAAGTAATGCCTTATGATTTGATTAATCCTAAGACAATTACTGTTACAATTATGGAATTTTTTACCGGCGGTCAATTATCTCAATTTATGGATCAAACAAACCCATTGAGTGAAGTGACTCATAAACGTCGTTTATCAGCACTTGGTGAAGGTGGTTTAGTAAAAGAAAGAGCAGGTTTTGAAGTACGTGATGTTCATGCAACACATTATGGAAGAATTTGTCCTGTTGAAACTCCAGAAGGTCAAAACATCGGATTAATTAATACACTTTCAACTTATGCTAAAGTAAATGATCTAGGCTTTGTTGAAGCACCTTATAAGAAAGTAGAAAATGGAAAAGTAAGTAATGAAATTGTTTACTTGACTGCTACTCAAGAAGAGGGCTTAGTGATTGCAGCAGCTTCAACTAAAATTGATGAAAAAGGTAATATTGTTGAGGAATTTGTTGAAGCAAGACAAGATGGTGAAACAATCCTAGCAAGAAGAGAAGAAGTACATTTGATTGACCTTTGTTCAGGTATGATAGTAGGGGTTGCAGCGTCATTAATCCCATTCTTAGAGCATGATGATGCAAACAGAGCCCTGATGGGTTCAAACATGCAACGTCAAGCAGTGCCTTTACTAACCGCACAAGCACCTATAGTAGGTACTGGTATGGAAAAAATCATTGCTCGTGATGCTTGGGAGGCTATTAAAGCTAAAAGAGCAGGGATTGTAGAAAAAGTTGACAATAAAAATATTTTTATTTTGGGCGAAGATGAAAATGGTCCATTTATAGATCATTACAAAATGGAAAAAAATCTAAGAACAAATCAAAATACAACTTTTACACAGCATCCAATTGTTAAAAAAGGAGAATTTGTTCAAGCAGGTCAAATCATTGCAGATGGCCCAAGTATGGATCAAGGCGAACTTGCTATTGGTAAGAATGCCTTAATCGCATTTATGCCATGGCATGGGTATAACTATGAAGATGCTATTGTAATTAGTGAGAAAATTTTACGTGAAGATACTTTTACTAGTGTTCATATTTATGAAAAAGAAGTAGAGGCTAGAGAGCTTAAAGATGGTGTAGAAGAAATTACAAAAGATATTCCAAATGTAAAAGAAGAAGATTTAGCGCATCTTGATGAGAGTGGTATCGCTAAAATAGGAACTCATATAAAGCCTGGTATGATTTTGGTAGGTAAAGTTTCACCTAAGGGTGAAGTAAAACCTACACCTGAAGAAAGATTATTAAGAGCTATTTTTGGTGAAAAAGCTGGACATGTTGTAAATAAATCTTTATATGCAACCGCCTCATTAGAAGGTGTTGTTGTAGATGTAAAAATCTTTACTAAAAAAGGTTATGAAAAAGATGCACGTGCTATAAAAGCTTATGATGATGAAAAATTAAATCTTGAAAAAGAACACCATGATAGACTTTTAATGATGGATAGAGAAGAAACTTTAAGAGTATGTTCTTTACTTTCTAAATCAGCTTTAAATTCAGATGAAGAAATAAATGGTGTTAAATATAAAAAAGGCTCTAAAGTAGAAATTACAGAATTAGAAAAAATCAATCGTTTTGCATTAAATTCTTTAGTTAAAGCTTATTCTAAAGAAGTGCAAAAAGAATATGATGATTTAAAAAATCATTTCCAAAATGAGAAGAAAAAACTTAAAACAGAGCATGATGAAAAATTAGAAATTTTAGAAAAAGATGATATTTTACCAAGTGGGGTAGTAAAACTTGTTAAAGTATATATCGCGACTAAGAGAAAATTGAAAGTTGGGGATAAAATGGCAGGGCGCCATGGAAATAAAGGTATTGTATCTAATATTGTTCCAGAAGTTGATATGCCATATTTACCTGATGGAAGACCTATTGATATAGCTTTAAATCCTCTAGGGGTTCCAAGCCGTATGAACATAGGACAAATTCTTGAAAGTCACTTGGGGATTGTTGGTATGAGACTAGGTGATCAAATTCAAGAAATTTTTGATAGAAAACAAAAAGATTTTGTAAAAGAATTACGCGAAAAAATTCTTGAAATTTGTAGTGTATCTAGACTTGAGCTAGAAAAGAAATTTGTGCAAACTTTAAATGATGAGCAACTTATTTCTTATGCTAGAGATTGGGCTAAAGGAGTAAAATTTGCTACTCCTGTATTTGAGGGTGTAACGGTTGAAGAATTTGGTAAGCTTTTTGAAATGGCTAAAATAGCCATGGATGGAAAAAGCGAACTTTATGATGGAAGAACTGGCGAAAAAATGGCAGAGCGTGTGCATGTTGGATGTATGTATATGCTTAAATTACACCATTTAGTAGATGAAAAAGTTCACGCAAGAAGTACTGGACCTTATAGTCTTGTAACACAACAACCAGTTGGTGGTAAGGCTTTATTTGGTGGACAAAGATTTGGTGAGATGGAGGTTTGGGCTCTTGAAGCTTATGGAGCAGCTCATACTTTAAGGGAAATGTTAACCATAAAATCTGACGATGTTGAAGGTAGATTTAGTGCTTATAAAGCTTTAACAAAAGGTGAGAATGTTCCAGCAACAGGTATTCCAGAGACATTCTTTGTACTTACAAATGAATTAAAATCTCTTGCTTTAGATGTTGAGATTTTTGATAAGGATGAGAATAATGAGTAAATTTAAACCTATCGAAATAAAAGAAGATGGCAGACCTAGAGACTTTGAAGCTTTTCAATTAAGACTTGCAAGTCCTGAAAAAATCAAATCATGGTCTTATGGTGAAGTAAAAAAACCAGAAACAATTAATTATAGAACTTTAAAGCCTGAAAGAGACGGGCTTTTTTGCGCTAAAATTTTTGGACCAGTAAGAGATTATGAATGTCTTTGTGGTAAGTATAAAAAAATGCGTTTTAAAGGTATTAAGTGTGAAAAATGTGGTGTTGAAGTTACTAGTTCTAAAGTACGCCGTTCAAGAATGGGGCATATTGAATTAGTTACACCAGTAGCACATATATGGTATGTAAATTCTTTGCCAAGTCGTATCGGTACTTTACTTGGCGTAAAGATGAAAGATTTAGAGCGCGTATTGTATTATGAAGCATATATAGTAGAAAGTCCAGGTGATGCATACTATGATAATGAAAATACTAAAAAAGTTGAATTTTGTGATGTATTAAATGAAGAGCAGTATTTAAATTTAATGCAACGCTATGAAAGTAGTGGATTTAAAGCTAGAATGGGTGGTGAAGTTGTTAGAGATTTACTAGCAAATTTAGATCTTGTTGAGCTTTTAAATAAATTAAAAGAAGATATTGCAGCAACTAATTCAGAAGCAAAGAAAAAAACTATCATCAAACGCTTAAAAGTGGTGGAAAATTTCTTAAATAGCAATTTAAATACTAATACAAATAGTGATGAAGTAGTTCCAAATCGTCCTGAGTGGATGATGATTACAAATTTACCTGTATTACCACCTGATTTAAGACCTTTGGTGGCTTTAGATGGTGGAAAATTTGCAGTTTCTGATGTGAATGATTTATATAGAAGAGTTATTAATAGAAATACACGTTTAAAAAGACTTATGGAGCTTGATGCACCTGAAATTATCATTAGAAATGAAAAAAGAATGCTTCAAGAAGCAGTCGATGCTTTATTTGATAATGGTAGAAGAGCAAATGCAGTTAAAGGTGCAAATAAACGTCCATTAAAATCTTTAAGTGAAATTATCAAAGGAAAACAAGGTCGTTTCAGACAAAATCTACTTGGTAAAAGAGTGGATTTTTCAGGTCGTAGTGTTATTGTTGTTGGGCCAAAACTTAGAATGGATCAATGTGGCTTGCCTAAAAAAATGGCTTTAGAATTATTTAAGCCACATTTGTTAGCTAAGCTTGAAGAAAAAGGTTATGCAACTACTGTAAAACAAGCTAAAAAAATGATTGAAAATAAAACCAATGAAGTTTGGGAGTGTTTAGAAGAGGTTGTTAAAGGTCATCCTGTAATGCTTAATCGTGCACCAACCTTGCATAAGCTTTCCATCCAAGCTTTCCATCCTGTGCTTGTAGAGGGTAAGGCAATTCAACTTCATCCATTGGTGTGTGCAGCATTTAATGCTGACTTTGACGGGGACCAAATGGCTGTACATGTACCTTTATCTCAAGAAGCAATAGCTGAGTGTAAAGTATTAATGCTTTCATCTATGAATATCTTGCTTCCAGCAAGTGGTCGTTCTGTGACTGTACCTTCTCAAGATATGGTTTTGGGGATTTATTATCTATCTTTAGAAAAAGATGGTGCTAAGGGTGAGCATAAAATTTGTACAGGTATTGAAGAGGTTATGATTGCTCTAGAAGCAAAATCTTTAGATATTCATGCAAGTATTAGAAGCGTAGTTGATGGAAGAAAAATCACAACAACTGCGGGAAGATTAATCATTAAGTCTATCTTACCTGATTTTGTTCCTGAAAATATGTGGAATAAAGTCATGAAGAAAAAAGATATTGCAGCTTTGGTTGATTATGTTTATAAAGAAGGCGGTCTTGAAGTAAGTGCTAGCTTTTTAGATAAATTAAAAGATCTTGGTTTTGAATATGCAACAAAAGCGGGTATTTCTATTTCAATTGCTGATATTATTGTGCCTGATCAAAAGCAAAAAAGTATAGAAGAAGCTAAAAAACAAGTAAGAGAAATCCAAAATTCATATAATTTAGGTTTGATTACTTCAGGGGAAAGATATAACAAGATTATTGATATTTGGAAAAGCACTAATAATGTCTTATCAAAAGATATGATGGAGTTGATCAAAAAAGACAAAGAAGGATTTAACTCTATTTATATGATGGCAGATTCTGGTGCTAGGGGTTCAGCAGCTCAAATTTCACAGCTTGCTGCGATGAGGGGTCTTATGGCTAAACCTGATGGTTCTATTATTGAAACACCGATCATTTCGAACTTCCGTGAAGGACTAAACGTTCTTGAATATTTCATTTCAACCCACGGTGCTAGAAAAGGTCTTGCAGATACAGCGTTGAAAACAGCAAATGCAGGTTATTTGACAAGAAAACTTATCGATGTGGCGCAAAATGTAAAAGTTACAATGGAAGATTGTGGTGCACATGAGGGTGTTGAGATTAATGAAATTACCGCAGATGGTGTTGTGATTGAAACCTTAGAAGAAAGAATTTTAGGAAGAGTTTTAGCTGAAAATATTATTGACTCTATTACTAATGAGATTTTATTCTCAGAAGGTACTTTAGTAGATGAGGAAAAAGCTAGAATTATTGTTGAAAGTGGAGTAAAGAGTGTAAGCATTAGAACTCCTATTACTTGTAAAGCTAAAAAAGGAGTTTGTTCTAAATGTTATGGTATTAATCTAGGCGAAGGAAAATTAGTTAAACCAGGTGAGGCTGTAGGTATTATATCTGCTCAATCAATCGGTGAGCCAGGAACACAGCTTACGCTAAGAACTTTCCACAGCGGTGGTACTGCTAGTACAGATTTACAAGATCGCCAAGTAGTAGCACACAAAGAAGGTTTTGTAAGATTTTATAATCTTAATACCTATGAAGATAGACAAGGTAAAACTATAGTGGCTAATCATCGCAATGCTGCTATTTTACTTGTGGAGCCAAAAATCAAAGCTCCATTTAAAGGAACTATCCATATTGAGCATGCATATGAGGATGTGGTGGTTAGCGTTAAAGCAAAAAACAATGAAGCTAAATTTATATTAAGAAAGTATGACTTAGCAAAAGCTAATGAGCTTGCCGGTGTAAGTGGTAATATTGAAGGTAAATTATATATTCCATATAGCGATGGTACTGAAGTAGCTGAAAATGAAAGTATTGTAGAAGTAATCAAAGAGGGTTGGAATATACCAAACCGTATCCCTTATGCGAGTGAATTGTTAGTAAAAGATGGCGATCCTATCACTCAAGATATTGTAGCTGGTGCAAAAGGTACCTTGAAGTTTTATATGCTTAAAGGGGATGGTTTAGATAGAATTAGAAATCTTAAAAAAGGTGATGTAGTTAAAGAAAAAGGTGTTTTTGTTGTTATTGCTGATGAAAATGATAGAGAAGCAAAAAGACACTATATACCAAGAGATTCTGTGATTGAATTTGATGATAGTACTTTTGTGGATAATCCTAAAACTATCATAGCAAAATCAAGCAAAGAAGATAAAACTATCATTGCTGAATGGGATGCATATAATAATACTGTAATTGCAGAAGTTGCAGGTACAATTAACTTTGAAGATATTGAATCAGGCTATAGTGCTGATGAGCAAATTGATGAAGCAACTGGTAAAAGATCACTTGTTATTAATGAGTATTTACCAAGTGGAGTGCGTCCTGCATTGTTAATTATAGGCGAAAATGATAAAGTAGTGCGTTATCAACTAGAGCCAAAAACTGTTATTTATGTAAACGATGGCGATAAGGTTAAGCAAGCTGATATCTTAGCTAAAACACCAAAGGCAGCAGCTAAATCAAAAGATATTACTGGAGGTCTTCCAAGGGTATCTGAATTATTTGAAGCAAGAAAGCCAAAAAATACTGCTGTTGTGGCTGAAATTGACGGGGTTGTTAGATTTGATAAACCTTTAAGATCAAAAGAGAGAATTATTATCCAAGCAGAAGATGGAAGTAGTGCGGAGTATTTAATTGATAAATCAAAACGCATTCAAGTAAGAGATGGTGAATTTATCCATGCGGGTGAGAAATTAACCGATGGAGTTATTTCAAGTCATGATGTGCTTAGAATTTTAGGTGAAAAAGCATTGCATTATTATCTTATCTCTGAAATTCAGCAAGTTTATCGTGGTCAAGGTGTTGTGATTTCTGATAAGCATATTGAAATCATCGTATCGCAAATGCTAAGACAAGTAAAAATTGTTGATAGTGGTCATACAAACTTTATTGTAGGTGATTTGGTTTCAAGAAGAAAATTCAGAGAAGAAAATGAAAGAATTTTAAGATATGGCGGTGAACCTGCTGTGGCTGAACCTGTATTGCTTGGGGTTACAAGAGCAGCTATTGGAAGTGATAGTGTGATTTCAGCTGCTTCATTCCAAGAAACAACAAAAGTTTTAACAGAAGCAAGTATTGCAGGTAAATTTGATTATCTTGAAGATCTAAAAGAAAATGTAATCTTAGGTCGTATGATTCCTGTTGGTACAGGTCTTTATGGAGATCAAAATTTAAAGCTTAAACAACAAAATTAATTTTCAATCCTAGCAATTTTGCTAGGATTTTTTAAGTATTTTATGTTTAAAATAATTGATTTAGAACAATATAAAAGAAAAGAACATTTTAACTTTTATACTCAAAATATTCCTTGCTCGTTTGAAATTACTGTTAAATTAGATATTAGTTCTTTTTATTATTTTATTAAAAACAATAATTATGAATTCTACCCTTGTTTTATCCACACTATTAGTAAAAGTATAAATGCTTTTGATAATTTTAAATTTAGTTTAGATCAAAACAAACAACTAATATGTTATGATATTATCCATCCTTCTTATACTATTTTTCATAAGGACTCTAAAACTTTTTCTGTTCTTTGGACTTTCTATAAAGAAAATTTAAATGATTTTTTATCTTTATATGAAGAGGATAAACAATTAATAAGAAACGATAAAAGTATGTTTTTAAAAGAGCCTATAGATAATCTTTTTAATATTTCTGCCATTCCTTGGGTGGCTTTTGAGAATTTTTCTTTACACTTGCCAAAAAAAGAGCAGTATTTCTTTCCTATTATAACAAGTGGAAAGATTATAAAAGAAAATAAAAAAATTCTCATTCCTTTTAGTATTAATGTTAATCATGCCAGCAATGATGCTTATCACATTTATTTGTTTTTAGAAAAACTCCAAGAAAACCTTAATAGTTTATAATTTTATAAGTAAAATTTAGATATTATCCAAAGTTTATTATTTTATTAATGAAAGGAATTACTGTGCCAACCATAAATCAATTGGTTAGAAAAGAGCGCAAAAAAGTTTTAGAAAAATCTAAATCACCAGCGCTTAAAAATTGCCCACAAAGAAGGGGAGTTTGTACTAGGGTTTATACAACAACTCCTAAAAAACCAAACTCAGCGTTAAGAAAAGTTGCCAAAGTAAGACTTACAAGTGGCTTTGAAGTTATTAGTTATATCGGTGGTGAAGGTCACAATCTACAAGAACACAGCATCGTTTTAGTGCGTGGTGGTAGGGTAAAAGACTTACCAGGTGTTAAGTATCACATTGTTCGTGGTGCCTTAGATACTGCAGGTGTTGCAAAAAGAACTGTTTCTCGTTCTAAATATGGTGCAAAACGCCCTAAAGCAGCAGCTAAGTAATAAGATTGCAGACAAATCCGTTAGATTTGATTTTGTTTGAGTAAAATTATAAATTTGAAGGAAAATTATGAGAAGAAGAAAAGCTCCGGTAAGAGAAGTCTTGCCAGATCCGATTTATGGAAATAAAGTAATCACAAAATTCATTAATTCTTTAATGTATGATGGTAAAAAAAGCACAGCTACTACTATTATGTATGGTGCTTTAGAAGCTATCGATAAAAAAGGTGGAGAAAAAAAAGGTATAGAAATTTTTAATGATGCTATTGAAAATATTAAGCCTTTATTAGAAGTTAAATCTCGTCGTGTTGGTGGTGCTACTTATCAAGTTCCAGTAGAAGTACGCCCAGCTAGACAACAAGCTTTAGCTATAAGATGGATTATTTCTTTTGCTAGAAAAAGAAGTGAAAGAACTATGATTGAAAAATTAGCAGCTGAATTATTAGACGCAGCTAATAGTAAAGGCGCTTCATTTAAGAAGAAAGAAGATACTTATAAAATGGCAGAAGCTAATAAAGCATTTGCTCATTATCGCTGGTAAGAGGAGTAAAACATGTCAAGAAGTACTCCTTTAAAAAGAGTTAGAAATATAGGTATTGCAGCTCACATTGATGCTGGTAAAACAACTACTAGTGAAAGAATTCTTTTCTTTACAGGTATGAGTCATAAAATTGGCGAAGTACATGATGGTGCAGCTACAATGGACTGGATGGAACAAGAAAAAGAAAGAGGTATTACAATTACTTCTGCTGCTACAACTTGTTTTTGGAAAAATCACCAAATCAACCTTATAGACACTCCAGGCCACGTTGACTTTACAATCGAAGTTGAAAGATCAATGCGTGTTTTAGATGGTGCTGTTGCAGTATTTTGTTCAGTAGGTGGAGTTCAACCACAATCAGAAACTGTTTGGAGACAAGCTAATAAATATGGTGTTCCAAGAATTGTTTTTGTAAATAAAATGGACAGAATTGGTGCAAATTTCTTTAACGTGGAAGAGCAAATTAAAAATCGCTTAAAAGGTAACCCAGTTCCACTTCAAATTCCAATTGGTGCTGAAGATAATTTCAAAGGTGTGATTGATCTTATCACTATGAAAGCTTTGGTATGGGAAGATGAAAGCAAACCAACTGATTATGTAGAAAAAGAAATTCCAGCTGAGCTTAAAGAAAAGGCTGAAGAATATCGTGTAAAAATGATAGAAGCGGTTTCTGAAACAAGCGATGAATTAATGGAAAAATATTTAGGTGGTGAAGAGCTTACTCAAGAAGAAATCAAAGCAGGCATTAAAGCAGGATGCTTAAGTCTTTCTATGGTTCCTATGCTTTGTGGTACGGCTTTTAAAAACAAAGGTGTTCAACCATTGCTTGATGCTGTTGTTGCTTATTTACCAGCTCCTGATGAAGTTGCTAATATCAAAGGTGAGTATGAAGATGGTACAGAGGTTTCTGTAAAATCAACTGATGATGGTGAATTTGCAGGTCTTGCATTTAAAATTATGACTGACCCTTTTGTTGGGCAATTAACTTTCGTTCGTGTATATAGAGGAAGTTTAGAAAGCGGTTCTTATGCGTACAACTCAACAAAAGATAAAAAAGAAAGAATTGGCCGTCTTTTGAAAATGCACTCCAATAAAAGAGAAGAGATTAAAACTTTATACGCAGGAGAAATCGGAGCAGTTGTTGGTCTTAAAGACACACTCACTGGTGATACTTTAGCAAGTGAAAAAGATAAAGTTATTCTAGAAAGAATGGATTTCCCAGATCCTGTTATTTCAGTTGCTGTTGAGCCTAAAACAAAAGCAGATCAAGAAAAAATGTCTATTGCTTTAAATAAATTAGCTCAAGAAGATCCAAGCTTTAGAGTTTCTACAGATGAAGAAAGCGGTCAAACTATCATCTCAGGTATGGGCGAGCTTCACTTAGAAATTATTGTTGATAGAATGCTTCGTGAGTTTAAAGTTGAAGCAGAAGTTGGTCAACCTCAAGTTGCTTACCGTGAAACTATTAGAAAAACAGTTGAGCAAGAATACAAATACGCTAAACAATCAGGTGGTCGTGGTCAGTATGGTCATGTATTCTTAAGACTTGAGCCACTTGAGCCAGGTAGTGGTTATGAGTTTGTAAATGATATCAAAGGTGGGGTAATTCCAAAAGAATATATTCCAGCAGTTGATAAAGGTGTTCAAGAAGCATTGCAAAACGGTGTTTTAGCAGGATATCCTGTTGAAGATGTTAAAGTAACTGTTTATGATGGAAGTTACCACGAAGTGGATTCTTCTGAAATGGCGTTTAAACTTGCTGCTTCTATGGGCTTTAAGGAAGGTGCTAGAAAAGCAGGTGCGGTAATCTTAGAACCTATGATGAAAGTTGAAGTTGAAACTCCAGAAGAATATATGGGTGATGTTATTGGAGATTTAAATAAACGTCGTGGTCAAGTAAATTCAATGGATGAAAGAGGTGGTAATAAAATTATTACAGCATTTTGTCCTTTGGCTGAGATGTTTGGTTACTCAACTGATCTTAGAAGTCAAACTCAAGGCCGTGCTACTTATTCTATGGAATTTGATCACTATGATGAAGTTCCAAAAAACGTTTCTGAAGAAATTATCAAAAAAAGAAATGGTTAATCTATCAAGATGAGCAAAAAGCTCATCTTGAATTATTTATGTCCTTTTGAATTAATTAAATTAATTATTCCTTCATTAATTTCATATGCTTTTCCAAAACCTTTAACATATCTTCCATTTTTTAGTATCAGCTGAAATAAATGAAAATCTTTCATATTTTTAATGACTTGGATTATTTCTTTATTGTTTTCATTTTCATAAGTATTTAATACTTGCTCAAAGAGTTGATTATCTCTTGTTATTTCTACACTCTCTACTCTAAATTTAAGTCTTTTTCTTGCAAAGATTGACACGCAATCTTTTTCATCTTCTATAAACATAATTTCTATGTTTTTATTATTGTATTTTACTCCTTCAAAGTGTTCAGCAATTTCACTAATATAAATATAAATATAAAAGTCATTTTTAATTTTTATAATAGGTGTATATGAACATATGGTTTGATTATTTAAATTTAAAGAAGATATCATAATGCTTTTGCATTCTTGTATAAATTGATTGATTTCATCGTGTAATTGCATATATTTTCCTTGTAGGTTAGAATGGATAGGTTAAGGACTATGTGAGAGCAAAAAGAAGAGTTTGTTTACTCTTCTTCATCAGTATTTTTGCGTACAACTTTAATGCGTTCTATACTATTTCCATCCATCTTTTTGACTTCATAGTAGCAGAATTCATCTTCTATTCTATCTCCAACTACTGGTAAGCGTCCTAAAAGATTGAAAACATATCCACCTATAGTGACTTGCTCTAATTCCTCATTAAAGCGTATATCAAGCATTTCTTCTACTTCGCTAATTTCATATCTTCCTTGAAATTCATAAATGTTTTCTGCAAGTTTTTTAAAATGTGGACTAGAATCATCATGCTCATCGTTAATATCTCCAACGATTTCCTCCATAATATCTTCCATGGTTAAAAGACCGGCTGTACCACCATATTCATCTACTACTAATGCTGTGTGTACTTGTTCTTTATTCATCATGAAAAGAACTTTGGATATGCTGATATTTTCTGGAACTAAGATCATTTTGATTAAAAAATCATCTAAATTTTTCTTATCTTTGCTAAGTTCATTTTGCATGATGTCTCTAATGTGTACCATACCCAAAATGATATCTTTAGAACCATCTATATATGGAAAGCGTGTATGTTTGTATTGACAAACTATTTGCATATTTTCTTCGTAGCTTTTTTGTTTGTTAAGACATATCATATCTTTTCTAGGTGTCATGATTTCTTTTGCTACTGTATCTGAAAAATCAACAGCATTGCGTATGATTTCAGTTTCAAACTCATCCAGTATTCCACCTTTTTGGCTTTCACTTGCAATAAATTTAATCTCTTCTTCAGAGTGGCTTAATTCATGTTCTTTAGCAGGTTTAATACCTATAACTTTTAAAGAAATTGCAGCTAAAAAGTCAAATGTTTTGATAAAAGGTAAGAAAAGCAACCAAAATAAATGCAATGGTCTTGCAATCCATAAAACAGCTTTATCTGCAATAGCGATAGCAACACTTTTTGGAACTAATTCACCTAATACAACATGTAATAATGTGATAATAGCAAAAGCAATAATAAATGCTATGGTGTGAATTAATGCCGGAGCTAAGCCTAAATTTGCCAAAGGAACTTCAAGAATTTTAGCAATAGCAGGTTCACCTATCCAACCAAGAGCAAGAGAGCTTAGTGTAATACCAAGTTGGCAAGCACTTAAATAAGTATCTAGTTTTGAGGTTACTTCTAAAGCTTTTTTTGCATTACGTTTTTTTTCTTTTACCATTTCTTCAAGTTTTGATCTACGTACTTTAACAATAGCAAATTCAGATAAAACAAAAAATCCATTTAAAAGCACTAAAGCTAATGCAACAAGAATCATAAAAGTAGAATAGCCTACATCAATTGAGGCAACAGCGGGTAATGTTTGATTTAAGTCTAAAGATTGACTGGGGTCCAAAAAAACTCCTTTAATAAAATTTTTGCAAAATTATATCAAATCAAAACTATAAAATTAGCTTAAAATAAATGATATATTTTAAATTAATTTAATGTTTTCTGTATTCAATATTTTTTTCAAATTCATCTAAGCGCTTATAAATGCTGCGCAATTGCGTGATAGTTGTCCAGTTGGTGATGAAAATACTAAATGAAGATCTAACTTGATCAAAAGCATTGCCAACTTGTATGATAATTCCAAGTTGTATAAGTCCTAAAAACAAGCTTGGAGCCATGATTAAAAAAGGCACTATAACCATGATTTGCTCAAATAAATAAAGCCATATATTAAAATATCCATAATGCAAAAATAATCTTTTATAATTGATTTTAAGTCCAGTAAATAAACTTAAAATACTTTCATCGCTCGCATAATTTTTTCTATCATCTTCAGCAAAAACAAGTTCTTTTCTAAAAGCAGCTTCGGCTTTTTGATTATTATATTCAAGACCAGGTAATTTAATACCAACAAACCATGATATAACAAGACCTCCCAAAGAAACCAAAAATGCAATCCATACTAAAGAACCATTAATATCTTTTAAGATAGGTAAATTAACGTGCGCACTTAACATCCATAAAATTGGCACAAAAGCAATTAAAGTCATAATTGCCTTAACAAAAGCCAATCCTAAGCTTTCTATGATTTTTGAAAAATTATAAATATCTTCTTGAATTCTTTGTGAGCTACCTTCTATATTGTCATCTTTTTTTTGCCAAAATTTAATATAATCAAAAGTCATAGCCTCACGCCATTTAAAGGCATAAATACTTCCAAAATATTGTGTGATAGTAGCGATTAATACATAAGGCAATGCTAAATATAAAAATTGCTTAATAAAATGATAAAAGTCATCTATGCTGTGATTTTTTGCATCTTGTAAAACATCATAAAATTCTTTATACCATTCATTTATTGCAACATTAATGGAAGTTTGAGCGAGTAAAGAAGCTAGCAAAAAAAACAAACCCAAATAAGCCCACAATGCCCATTTTTTTGAATAAAAAAAAGATTTAAACATTTAAATTTCTTTTAACATTTTTTCATAGTGTTTTATTGTATGTTTTTTTGCTTTAAAAATTATGCTAAAAATCACAATAAAACAACTCGCAACTAAAAATCCAGGGATGATTTCATAAATTGCTATAAAATTTGAGCCAAAATGTTTATAAAATATAACAGTTAAAGCTCCGCTAACCATTCCAGCTATAGCACCTTCTTTGCTCATATTTTTATAAAATAAAGAAAATAAAATAACACTTCCAAAACTAGCACCAAAACCAGCCCAAGCGTAAGAAACTATACTTAAAATTTGACTTTGAGTATCAAGTGAAAGTATAAAGGCTACACATGCAACAGCTAAAACACCTAGACGTGATAATAAAGTAATATTTTTATCATTTGTTTTTCTTTTTAAGATTTGTGTATAAAAATCTTGCACCAAGCTAGAAGCGCATACTAGTAGTTGAGAACTCGCAGTGCTCATTATAGCTGCTAAAATTGCACTGAGTAAAATTCCTGCCACCCAAGGATTAAAAAGCACTTGAGACATTACAATAAATATTCTTTCAGGGTCATTTAAAGTAAGATTAAATTTGGCTATATAAGCAATACCTAAAAATCCTATCATAGCAGCACCAAATAAAGAAATTACCATCCAAGTTATACCTATAAAAGTTGCAGTAGGAATTTCTTTTATATTTTTTATAGAAATAAAGCGGATTAAAATGTGAGGTTGGCCAAAATAACCAAGCCCCCATGCTAGGGTCGATACTACGACTAGCCAACCACCACCATCTAAACCAAAGGCTTGGGGTTTTACATCATTTATAGTAGAAAAGGCTTCACCAAAGCCACCAAGTTCAAAAATCATCACAAAAGGAATGATGATTAATGAGCTCATCATTAAAAGTCCTTGAATCATATCAGTCCAGCATACGGCTTTATAACCACCTAAAAAAGTATATAAAACAATAACTAAAAATCCAATGCTTAAAGCAAAAATATAAGGTAAATTAAATACGCTTTCAAAAAGCTTAGCGCCACTTACTAATCCAGCGCTAATGTAAATAGTAAAAAATACTAAAATAACTATTGCGCAAATGCTTCTTAAAATATGCTTATCATCATGAAAGCGACTTTCGAAAAAATCAGGAATTGTAATACATTCTTTGGCTATTTGAGAAAAAATCTTTAATCTTTTAGCAACAAAAGTCCAGTTCAAAAACATACCAAAGCTTAAACCTATGGCTATATAAATTTGTCCCAAACCAGCTGCATATAAAGCACCAGGAAAAGCCATTAAAAGCCAACTACTCATATCAGAAGCACCTGCACTTAAGGCAGATATTACAGGCCCCATGGAAGCATTACCAACAAAATAATCTTTACTGTTTTGATTTTTTTTGTAAAAATACAAACCTATAAAAAGCATTAAAAATGCATAGGTAATAAAAGTAATAACAATAGGATAAGAAAGTTCCACACTTTGTAAATTCATAAGTGTCCTTAAAAAATTTAAAAAACTATCATTTTACTTGTTTTGGTTTAAAAAAACATTATAAAAATATTATTTTTATAATTTAAAATATATTTAAATGATGTAAATATCTAAAATATTATTTTTTATCGAAAATATTTTGTATATAGATGAGATTAATCTACGATAACAATTAAAATATATTTATCTTAACCAAAAGTAAAATTACGACGTTTAGCGAAAGTAGTAGTTGAATTTATACTTAAATTAATTTCAATAAATAAAATTTTGCTAAAATTTTATATTAATTAAAGATAATACTTAAACAATTATAGTATATAAAAAGATTGCTATTGTATAATTTAATACTAAAAAAAATAAAAACAAAGTTCTTTTTTTATGTTTTAATAAATATTGTATAATAATATCTGAATTTTATTTTTTTATGAAAAAAGGTTGTTTAATATGAAAGAATTTGAAGTAGAAAGTAAATCTATTGTAGATATATTTAGTAGTAATAATATTTACAAAATACCAAATTATCAAAGACCATATAAATGGGAAGATGAGCAGGTTGAACAATTATTTGATGATATATATGAAGCATATAAAAATAACCAGTATGATGAAGGAGAAAATTATTTTTTAGGCTCTATAGTTGTTACAAAACAATCAAGTGATAATTATGAATATGAAGTAATTGATGGGCAACAAAGAATTACTACATTAATGATATTATTTTGTGTTTTGAGAGATTGTTTTAAAAATATCAATGAAGAATATAAAAATCCAGATGATATAAACATACAAAGAATTGAACAATGTATATACATAAACAATCATTTTCAAAGATTAAAATTTTCACAAAATCCACAATATAAAAACGATTTTGATTTATTATTTTTAAATAATAATAATAATAATATACAAAGTTTTAAAAAACCTAGTAAAAAAGAAATAAAATTAGATGACCCTAAATTTAAATATAAAAATACAGCTGTGATAATTTATGAAAAATTAAAATGCTTATTAGATATAAATCAAGATGAAATTAATAACTTTGTTAATTATCTTTTTAATAAAGTATTATTGATTAAAATTATTTGCAGTAATTTAAATACCGCAATTAAATTATTTCAAACGATTAATGATAGGGGTCTTGATTTAACCCAATTAGACTTAATTAAAAGTATTTTAATAAATAAAATATACGAAGAAAATAAAGATGATTTGCAATACGCTAAAAACGAAGAAAATTCATTTGTTATGGTTTGGAAAGAAATTGAAACTATATTATCCAAAACAGGTGATTACCAAAAGATATCTATGGAAAATATGTTTACATTATTTGGGTATTTCTTGCTAGGTAGTAATCCTAAAAAATCATTGCATGTAGAATTAGAAAATCAATTCAAAGGAAAAACAACTAAAGAAATTATTGATGAATTTAAAAATTTTTGTGATGAATATGTAAATGATTTGTTTAATAATAATAACAAAATTGTAAATTCTTTTTGGTATTTACCATGGACAATACATCCTATAGCAGTTATAATGACTTCTTTGCATACCAAATATAAAGATCATTTAAAATTGTTAATTTTACTTAGAAAATTTTATTATTTATATTGGATTGCTGGTTACACTTTATCAAAAATAAAACAAATATCTTTTCAATTAATAAATATGATAAAAGACAATAAAGATATATTAGAAATAAATGAAATTTTAGTAAATAAATATAATAAAGACGAAGTAGAAAAGAAAGCTGTGGAAAATATATTAAATAAAGATATATATAATCATAATAAATGGATTAAACCATTACTGATTTTAATAGAATATAATCAAGATGATAGCGAACAAAGAGAATTTATTGATTTAGAACAAGCTCATATAGAACATATATTACCAAAATCATATGAAAAATTTTATCCTCATATAAATAAAGAGATTGCTGATAATTATTTAAATAGCTGTTGTAATTTAACATTATTAAAAGATAAAAAAAATATAGATGCTGGTAATAAACCATTTGATAAAAAAATAGAAATTTATAAAGGCGAGGGAAAAGATAAAAAGCAAAGCTCTTTTTTAATTACTCAAATAATTATAAACAATTATGAAAAAAAAGAAATAACACAATGGAATGAAGATTCAATGAAAAATAGACGAAAATGGTTTTGTAATGAAATAGAAAAATTATTTAGTATAAAAATAAAGGAAAATAAATGAAAAATCTTTTGATTATAGGTGCAGGTGGTGTAAGTCGTGTTGCGACTGTAAAATGTGCAATGAATAGTGATATTTTTAGCAAAATAACCCTAGCAAGTAGAACTAAAAGTAAATGTGATGAAATAGCAGCTTTTATAAAAGAGCGTTTAGGTGTAGAAATTCAAACTGAGCAAATAGATGCAGATGACACTGCTGCTGTTGTAGAACTTATCAAAAAAACAGGAGCTGAAATTTTACTAAATGTAGCTTTACCTTATCAAGATCTTACTTTAATGGATGCGTGTATTCAAACTAATATCCACTACGTAGATACTGCAAATTATGAACATCCTGATTTAGCTAAATTTGAATATAAAGAACAATGGGCAAGAAATGATAAATTTAAACAAGCAGGAATTTTAGGACTTTTAGGTAGCGGTTTTGATCCAGGTGTTACTAATGTATTTTGTGCTTATGCACAGCAAAATTTGTTTGATGAAATTCATTATATAGATATATTAGATTGCAATGCTGGAGATCATGGCTATGCCTTTGCAACTAATTTTAACCCTGAAATTAACTTAAGAGAAGTTTCTGCTAAAGGTCGTTACTGGGAAAATGGAAAATGGATAGAAACTGCACCTATGGAAATAAAAATGGAATGGGATTATCCTGAAGTAGGGGTAAAGGATAGCTATTTACTTTATCATGAGGAGCTTGAAAGCTTAGTAAAAAATATCAAAGGTTTAAAAAGAATAAGATTTTTTATGACTTTTGGGCAAAGCTATTTAACTCATATGAAATGTCTTGAAAATGTTGGTATGCTAGGTATTAAGCCTGTTATGCATCAAGGCAAAGAAATAATACCAATAGAATTTTTAAAAACACTACTTCCTGATCCTGCTAGTTTAGGCCCTCGCACTAAAGGTTATACTAATATAGGTTGTGTGATTCGTGGTGTAAAAGATGGAAAAGATAGACAAGTTTATATTTACAATGTTTGCAATCACGAAGAGTGCTTTAAAGAAACTGGAGCGCAAGCTGTGAGTTATACTACCGGAGTTCCTGCAATGATAGGAACAAAGTTAATTGCTAAAGGAATTTGGCAAGGAAAAGGTGTGTTTAACATGGAAGAATTTGATGCTAAACCTTTTATGGATGAGTTAAATACTCAAGGACTTCCTTGGAAAATTATAGAAATGGAGCCAAATTTAGGAAAGTAATCTCAAGTCTTTTTTTTGACTTGAGAAAGTTTCAATAATGACACAATTATTATTAAGTATAGATTGGACACCTTTTTTAGTTTCCATAAAGCTTTCTATTATTACTTGTATAATTTTGTTTTGTTTTTGCATACCTCTTGCTTGGGTTTTTACTTTTAAGCAATTTAGAGCAAAAAAAATTCTAGAAACCATAATAACCTTACCTTTGGTTTTACCACCATCTGTTGTTGGTTTTTACTTGTTGATTTTGTTTTCAAAATACTCTTTTTTGGGTAATTTTTTAGAAAAACACTTTAATATCACTTTAGCTTTTACCTTTGAAGGTTTAGTGATAGCAAGTTGTATTTATTCTTTACCTTTTATGTTTAATCCTTTATATAATGCAATGTCTATGATTTCTAAAAATATTATAGAAGCTAGTTTTTCTTTGGGAAAAAATTCTTTCATCACACTTTTTAAAGTAATCTTACCTAGTATTAAACCAGCTATATTAAGTGCTTTGGTGATAAGTTTTGCACATACTATGGGTGAGTTTGGTATAGTATTAATGATAGGCGGTTCTTTAAGCGGAGAAACAAAAGTAGCTAGTATTGCTATATATGAAAGTATGGAAAATTTAGATTTTACCACAGCCCATATTTATAGTCTCATACTATTAATTTTTAGTTTTATTGTTTTACTAAGTGTGAATCTTCTTAATAAACAAAAAAGATAATATACTTAATCCATTTATTGTTTTCAAGTATTTTGAGTATAAATTTATCTAAATCAAGGTTTATCTTTAATTGTTTGTATTCTCTTTTACTTTCTTATTTATTATCTATATTTAAGATATTATTTTCTTTATATTTGACACGAATTTTTTCATATTTTATAATAACTCATATTCTATCATTTCCCACTATTTTTCTAAAAATTTACCACATGTTATAAACCAATATCCATAGTCCTTTTTTTACCCCCCCCCCTTTTTTTT
>NZ_JANQCZ010000015.1:0-28021 GCF_024723605.1 Campylobacter sp. LMG 17559 | reverse complement strand
CAAATTGAGATAAAACATCATTAGAAAGTAAATTTCCAAAAATAGCGCCACTTTCTTCTATGCTTTTTGGTAAAGGAAAAAATCCAAAATAAGCATACTTCACAATCCATCCTATAATCACACTATAAAAAGAAACAATCAAAATAGCGCCTATTAAAGAAAAGCCGACTATAGACCAAGCTCTTTTGTGTTTTGGTGCTAAAGTATAATAAGCATTTACAGGATCTTTTTCACTAAGTTTTCCTATACTAAGTTCTGCTAAAAATATCACAAAACCTACACCCAAAGTCAAAAATAAATACAAAAGTACAAAGGCTGAGCCTCCATTTTGCCCTACTAAAGTTGGAAATTTCCAAGCATTTCCAAGCCCAACAGCCGAACCTGCCACTGCTAATACAAAGCCTATTTTAGAAAATTTATCATTCATAAAAATAACCTTAAATTTTATAAACACATAAAAAACATTTAATGTAGCTAAAAAAAACTTTAATTTATTTTAAAATATGCTTATTAATTTAAATTTCAATAATTTTAAAGCTATATTAATATATAATTTCGCTTTTATAAATCACGAGTAGGGATACGCAAGCCGAAAGGATTTAAATTTTATATCGAGGGAATACTATGAAAAAAATCGTATTTTTAATGCTAGCTTTAAGTGGTTTTGCATTCGCGGCTGAAGGTTCTATGAATCAGTGGTTAGCTTCTTTTTCTATCTTAGCAGCAGGTTTAGGACTTGGTGTTGCAGCTTTAGGTGGTGCTATTGGTATGGGTAATACTGCGGCAGCAACTATAGCAGGTACTGCTAGAAACCCTGGTCTTGGTGGTAAATTAATGACTACTATGTTTATTGCTTTAGCGATGATTGAAGCTCAAGTTATCTATGCACTTGTTATTGCTCTTATTGCTCTTTATGCTAATCCATTCCAAGCATTAGTAGCAGCTTAATTATAAAAGCCCTTTTTAGGGCTTTATGCGGTTATGGTGGAACTGGTAGACACGCCATCTTGAGGGGGTGGTGCGCTCAGCGTGTGCGAGTTCAAATCTCGCTAACCGCACCATTTAAGGAATTTTAAAAAATGGTTTTTTATCTCTTAATTAGCGCAATAGCTTTTTTAATTCTTTTTTTTGCTATTAAAAAATATACACTAAAATTAGATGAGCAAGCCTTACTTGAACCCATTAAAAATGATATCTATCCTGAATTTTGCGATCTTATTAACGAAGAAATAAGAAATATCAAAAACAATCTTTTACAAAACACTTTTACACTTCAAAATGAAAATAATAAAGATGAATTTTTGGAAAATTTAAGCGATATGAGCAGAAAGCTTAACCATATTCAAACTATGAATTTAAGTAAAAAGAGCAATGCTTTGTGGGAAGAAGCTCTTTTTGACTTTTTAAAAGAGCTCGAAAAGCTTAATGAACAATACTTAAAGAATAGTGATGAGATTAATGATTCAATCAGAACTTCTTTGCAAGAAAAATTTTCTAATTTAACAAAAAACTAACACAAACAAATTATTTATTTCAAAAAACACTTTATAATTTTAAGCTATTTTTATAAAGGAAATTCATGTTTGTCAATAAGAAAAAAATCAATGAGCAAATTATTCAATTAGAACAATCTAATCAAGCTTTTCAAGATATACTTAATGCTATTAGCAAAACTATGGCGATGATAGAATTTCAAACAGATGGGACCATCATTGGTGCTAATGAAAATTTTCTAAAAACTATGAATTACTCTCTAGATGAAATTAAAGGAAAACACCATAGTATGTTTTGCTTACCTGAAGTAGTAAAATCTCAACGCTATGCTGATTTTTGGAGAGATTTAAAAGGTGGTAAATCAAGAAATGGTCTTTTTAGACGCATCGCAAAAGGTGGAAAAGACATTTATCTTGAAGCTAATTATCTTCCTATTTTAGATCAAAATAACAAAGTATATAAGGTTATTAAATTCGCCAATGACATTACTCAAAGACACTATGAAATGCTTGATTTAAAAAATACCATAGATGCAGCTAATCGTTCTATGGCTATTATTGAATTTAATCCTTATGGAGAGATTTTAAATGCTAATGAAAACTTCACTCAAACTATGGGTTATTCACTAAATGAAATCAAAGGAAAACACCATAGTATGTTTTGCGAAGAAAAGTTTAGAAACTCAAAAGAATATACAATTTTTTGGGAAGAATTAAGAAGTGGTAAATTCCAATCAGGAAAATTTATACGCTTTGGTAAAAACAATAAACTAATCCACCTAGAAGCAAGTTATAATCCTATCAAAAATGATGATGGAGAAATTTATAAAGTTATTAAATTTGCAACAGATATTACCGAGCAAGTTGTAAGAGATGAGGAAAAACTAAAGCTCATTAGCGAACTAGCAGAACAAAATGATAATTTAACACAAGAAGGCGATAGTGTTATAGAAAATACTGTTCAAAATATTCAAAATATTGCCGAGATGATGAATAATAGTAGTAATTTAGTTTCATCATTAAATGAACAATCAGAAGAAATCAAAAATATCATTCAAACTATTAGTGATATAGCAGATCAAACCAATCTTTTAGCGCTAAATGCTGCCATAGAAGCAGCGCGTGCTGGAGAACATGGACGTGGTTTTGCCGTGGTTGCTGATGAAGTTAGAAATCTAGCTGAAAGAACTGGACATTCAGTAAATGAAATTACTACCACCATTAATTCTATTAGAAATGTAACAGCTGAAGTGGTACAAAGCATTAAAGATGGTTTAAGTGGTGTAAATCAAAGTGTGGATTTAGCCAAAGAAGCTAGAGAATGTATGGAAAAAATTAGAAACAGCTCAGCTAAAGTAGCACAAGCTATGCAAAATAAATAAGAGTTTTTAGCTCAAAAGCTAAAAACTTTTCCTGCTATAAAGCTTTTTTCTACCTTACCTTGCAAGGTATCATTTGCATATAAACCTTCCCCTTTAAAAGAAAGATTTTCTTCAAATACAACTAAATCAGCATCAAAACCAAGTTCTATTTTACCTTTGTTTAATCCTAAAAATTGCGCTTGATTATAGCTTGTAAAATCACATAATTCTTTCCAAGTTAAAATACCTTCTTTTACTAAATATGTAAAACATAAACTCATATACATAGCTATAGCATTAATTCCAAAGTCTGCTTCATCAAAAGCTAAATCTTTTTTAGTGCTAGGAGTATGCAAAGAGCTTAAGAAAGTAATTTTTTTATCTTGAAGTAATTTTTTAAGACCTATTAATTCATTTTTTGCTCTTAGTGGAGGTAAAATTTTTGCTTGAGTATTGAAATTTTCACAAGCGTTTTCATCTTTGATTAAATGATGGATTGAAATTTCACTATATTGATCATGTAGTAATTCAAATGATCTTGTAATTGCTAAAGAGTTAAAACAAGCTTTGTTTTTATAAAACTCCACCAATTCTTTCATTTTTGCTACTTCACTAGTCTCAGCTATATCACTAATTCCTATAAGTCCTAATTCAAAACTTGTTTGCCCATCATTCATCACCCCATGATCATCAAAACTCTCATCAAAACACTTTAAAAACACCAGAGTTGATTTCATATTAGCATATTGCATACATTGTCTTAAATAATTTGCACCTAAAGTACTTGAAAGTTCCAAGCCTTTTGCACCCATATCAATTAAGGTGGCGATATTTTTTAATTTTTCTGTTTTATCTAATACATTAATAGTAGGTAAAACATTAATATCTAAAGATTTTAATTTATCAAAATAAAGTGCATAGCCTTGAGTGTTAGCTTCTAAACTATCTTTTAAAACAATAGTCCCTACCCCGCCTTTTAAGCATGCTTTTTCAAGATCATATAATTTATCTATACTAAATTCATTATCAAGTAAACTAACATTTAAATCAATAAACGAAGGAAGCAAAGTTTTGCCTTTTATATCAACAATATACTCATCATTATTTAAATCATTGGCAATTTGAGTGATTTTTCCATCTTCTATTTTAAGATCAAGCTTTTGCTCACCATAAATTTTTGCATTTTTGATAATCATGATATTTCCTCCTTTGATGACATCAAATCTTTCAAAGATTCCCAAGCATTCTTACCCTCTAGCATTAAGACTACTTCATTAACAATCGGGGTATAAATTTGAAATTGCTTTGATAAGGCATGTATAGCATAAGCAGTTTGTACTCCTTCGGCTACCTCGCCAAGTTCCATTAAAATATCTTTTATATTTTTACTACTAGCCAAACTTAAACCTACTCTATAATTTCTTGATAGATTGCTTGAAGCTGTTAAAAATAAATCTCCAGCCCCACTAAGTCCCAAAAAAGTTTCTTCTTTAGCGTTAAAAAATTGTCCAAAACGGTGCATTTCTACTAAGCCTCTTGAGACTAAAGAAGCTCTTGCATTATTACCTAAATTTAAACCATCGCAAACCCCACTTGCAATTGCTAAAACATTCTTATATGCACCACAAATCTCAGCACCTTTAACATCAGAACTTGTATAAGTTTTAATATAATTTGGAAAAAAACTTGCAAATTGATTGCAAAGATCTTGATTTTTACCGCTAACAACCAAAGCACAAGGTTTTTTTTCTAGCACTTCACTTGCAAAAGAAGGACCACTTAAAAAACAAAGTCTATCACTACTTATAAACTCGCTAAAAACCTCATCCATAAATTTTAAACTTTTACAATCAATACCCTTAGAAGCTACAAGAATTTTTTGATTTAAATCTTTAAAATTATTTGTAAGCCACTCATGTATTCCTTGAGCATATAAAGCAAAAACTAAATATTCATATTCTAAAGCTTCTTTGGTGCTAACAAAATAAGAAAGATCTTTTTCATGAAAAGAAGTTATTACGCATTCATTTTTAACGCTCAATACATCATATAAAGCACTTCCCCATTTTCCTGCACCAACAACTGCTATTTTCATATTTAACCAAGTTTTGCTTTTAAAATTTCATTCACTTTAGCAGGATTAAATGCACCTTTACCCGCTTTCATTGCCTGACCGACAAAGAAACCAAAAAGTTTATCTTTACCACTTTTATATTCAACCACTTTATCTTCATTGTTTGCTAAAATTTCATCAATAATCTTTTCAATAGCACCATCATCACTTACTTGTTTTAAACCAAGTCTTTCAATAGCATCATCAATTTCAACTTCTGTATTTTCAAATACATAAGCTAAAATATCCTTACCTGCTTTAGCGCTAATAACACCTTCTTCTATGCGCTTGATTAAAATAGCTAATTTTTCTTGTTTTACAGGTGAGTTTTCTATAGTCAACTCACCTTTTAAAAGTCCCATTAACTCAGTCGTAAGCCAAGTAACACAAAGTTTTGGGTTTAATTTTTGGTTAATTAGATACTCAAAATATCTACAAAGCTCTAATGAAGAAACAATCACTTCACTATCACTTTCTTTAATACCTAATTCACTAACAAATCTAGCTTTTTTCTCATCAGGAAGTTCAGGTATATCTTGACTTAGCATTTCATCATCTAAAATTACAGGTAAAAGATCAGGATCAGGGAAATATCTATATTCAGCAGAGTCTTCCTTGCCTCTCATACTTCTAGTAACTAAATTAACCGTATCAAATAATCTTGTTTCTTGCATAACTTCTTGATCGTATTTTCCATCTTCCCAAGCTTCACTTTGACGTTTTACTTCATACTCAATCGCCTTTTGGATAAAACGAAATGAATTTAAGTTTTTAATCTCCACTCTAGTATAAAGCTTATCATCACCCTTTGGACGAATACTAACATTAGCATCACATCTAAAACTACCTTCTTGCATATTTGCATCTGAAATATCTAAAAATCTTATAATAGAATGTAACTTTTTCAAATAAGCCACTGCCTCATCAGAGCTTCTAAGTTCAGGCTCACTAACGATTTCAAGCAAAGGCGTGCCTGCTCTATTTAAATCTACTTTTGAAAAATTACTCTCATGTATATTTTTCCCTGCATCTTCTTCTAAATGAGCTCTAGTAATACCTATGCGTTTATTTTCTCCATTTACATTAATAAACAACTCACCATTTTCTACTATAGGAATGTCAAATTGCGAAATTTGATAAGCCTTTGGTAAATCGGGATAAAAATAATTTTTTCTATTAAAAATACTTTTTTTATTTATAGTTGCATTAACTGCTTTTCCAAATGCTATAGCTTTTTTCACTGCTTCTTGATTTAATACAGGTAAAGCACCTGGTAAAGCTAAACATGTTGGGCATACATTAGTATTTGATTTTTCTCCAAAAGAAGTTGCACATGAACAAAAGATTTTTGTTTTGGTATTTAATTGTGCATGAACTTCAAGTCCTATAACAACTTCAAACATTAAAATTTTCCTTAGAATTTTTTGTTTATTCTAGCGTTTTTTATTTCAAAAAGAGTTTAAAAAAGAATAAAAGAGGAATATTAAAAAAGAAAAAAGCAAAAAATATTTTTTGCTTTTTAAAAATTAATGATGTTCATCAACTACAGTTGCACCTGCTAAATAAACATAAGTTAAAATCATAAAAATAAAAGATTGTAAAAATGCCATAAAAGTTAGAAGCATATAAGCAGGTAGTGGTGCAACCCAAGGCACAAGAGCTAAAATAACTGCTAAGAATAAATCATCTCCTTTGATATTACCAAATAAACGGAAAGATAAAGAAATAACTCTTGAAAAATGAGAAACCACTTCTATAGGAAACATTAAAGGTGCTAGAATTTTAACAGGTCCCATAAAATGTGCAAAATACTTAAAAAATCCTTGAGTTCTAATGCCTTCAAAATGATAATACACAAATACTATAATAGCTAAAGAAGCACTAAAATTTAAACTAGCACTTGGAGCTTCAAAACCTGGGATAATTCCTATGATATTACTAAAAAACACCATAAAACCTATAGTTGCAACCAAAGGTAAATATTTTCTAGCAGCTTCATCACTACCCATGGTATCTCTACCCATGCTTAAAATGCCTTCCATATAAGCCTCAGCTAAATTCTGACTACCTCTTGGGACAATTTGCATGGATCTTGTAGCAAGTTTTGCTAAAATTAAAGAAATCACAACCACTATACCCAAATGAAAAAAGTATGCAAAAGTGTGACTAGAATCTATAAAAGAACTAAATAAAAATAAATCTTTCATTAAAAATCCTTAGCAGAATAAATATTTTAAAGCTAATATTATAAAAAAAAATTGCTTATATTTTAATGAAAATTCATTTTATTAGCGCAAAAATATCCTCCTAAAATCGCACCTGTAAAACCACCGCCAGGAAATATAAAAGCATTAGCAAAATACAAATTTTCTATACTTTTACTTTTATAATGCAATCTATATTTAACCCCTTCTTGATCTTGAGAAAATCCATAAATTGTACCCTCATAAGCTTTGGTATATCTTTGTATAGTTTTTGGCGTAGCTAATTCTTGATGGATTAAGTGTGAACTTAAATTTGGAAATATCTCATCTAGTCTTTGCACTATAGCTTTTAATACTTCTTCTTTTTTAGCTTTATAATCTTGTTTATTTAAATCCCATTCACTATAATTTGAACTAAAAGCTACAACACCTATGTATTTATCGCTAGCTAAACCACTATCAATTTTAGAATAATTCACAAAAGCCATAGGTCTTTTTTTGATATCTAATTTTAAAATATTAGTATTTTCATATGAACTATTTAAAAAATCATCTTCAAATATAAAATTGCAATAATCCATATTTTCATAAATTTTAGAAATATCTTTATCATAAATAAAATAAGCACTTACCAAAGAACAAGCACGCTTTTTAGACTCTATTGCTTTGATTTCTTGGGTTAAATTTAAATCTTTAAGCAAGTCTTTATATACGATTAAAGGATCACAATTTGCAATGATATTTTGTGCACAGATGGTGTGTTTTTGATTATTTTGAATGTATTCTACTCCATAAGCTTTTTGATCTTTTGTGAGTATTTTAACAACTTCAGCCTTAGCTAAAACCTGTCCTTGATTTTCTTTTATAACCTCAGCCAAAGCATCACTTAAAGCTTGTGAGCCACCTTTAATATATATCCCACTATCATAATAATGCTTTTGAGCAATGCCATGAAAACTAAAAATAAATTCCTTACTATCATGATGATAATAACTCATATTTGCATTTAAAATCTTTTTTAACTTATCATTTTTAATATAAGCATTTAAAACATCATAAACTTTTTTATTAAACAATCTATTTTTGATAAATATCCAAGAAGTGCTAAATGGAAATAACAATAATTCACTTAATTTTAAATCCCAAGGAAACCTTCGAATAGCATAAGCTTGCGTTTTTATAGCTTTAAAATATTTATCAATGCCTTTGCATTCTTGTGGAAATTCTTTTTTCAAAACCTCTTTTACGTTTTCTATACCATGAGGCAAAGTTAGATTATAATTTTTACTTTTAATACTCCATGCACTTGGTAAAAGTAAAATTTCAATTTTATTCTTTATGCCAAGTTTTTCAAAAATCAAATGCTTCATATCAGTTTTTGCTTCACCTAGGTCCATTTCATGAAGCCCCGCATCAATCAAAGCACCTTTTCTTTTAAAACAAGTAGCACAACCACCAATTAAAGAATGCTGTTCTAAAACTAAAACTTTTTTACCATTTCTAGCTAAAAAAGCACCCGCGCTTAAGCCTCCAAGTCCTGAACCTATAATGATTACATCAAATTTTACATCCATTCTAAAACCTCACGTAATTCTTTAGCTACAAAACATTTTAAACCAAGTTCTTCCATAGGTTTAACCGGCACTATGGCATTTTTAAATTTTTGCATTTTAGCTTCTTTTAAACGCACATCAAGTGAAAATACTTCTTTGATTTCACCATTTAAGCTAAGCTCACCCACAAAAACACTATCTTTGCTTAAAGGGCGGTTTTTAAAACTTGAAATAATCGCTGCAACCACCGCTAAATCTGCCGCAGTTTCGCTAATTTTCACCCCACCACTTACATTAATAAATACATCATAATGCCCCAAAGGAATTTCAAGCTTTCTCTCAAGTAAAGCTATGAGCATATCTAAACGATTTTTTTCATAGCCTGTTGCACTGCGTTTTGGGTAAGCACTCTCACAAACTAAGGCTTGAATTTCTAGTACTAAAGCTCTGCTTCCTTCCATCACTACACTCAAAGCGCTACCACTTACTGCCTTGCCACGCGTAAAAAATCTATTAGCTATGTCTTTAGCACTAATTAAACCCTTAGAAGTCATTTCAAAAATACCAACTTCGGAAATATTTCCAAAACGATTTTTAAAACCTCTTAAAATCCTTATTTCTTTATTAGCATCACCTTCAAAATAAAGCACTACATCTACCATATGCTCTAAAATTCTAGGTCCAGCTATAGCTCCATCTTTAGTGATATGTCCTATGATAAAAGTGCTGATATTATTAGCCTTAGAATAGCGCATTAACTCAAAAGTAATTTCTCTAACTTGAGTGATACTACCTGCTGCTGAAGTAATTTTATTAGAATATAAAGTTTGAATAGAATCAATAATTAAAATTTCATAATCTTTTTTAGAAAGCTCACTTAAAATATCTTCCAAGCAAAGTTCAGTAAGTAAAAATAAATTCTCGCAATTTGCATTCAAACGATCTGCACGCAGTTTGATTTGAGATTTACTCTCCTCTCCACTTACATAAAGTACTTTTTTACCACTTTTTGCCAAATTAGAAGCAATTTTTAATAAAAGTGTGGATTTTCCAACCCCAGGTGAACCCCCAATTAACACTAAAGAGCCCACAACAAGCCCGCCGCCTAAAACTAAATCAAGTTCATTATCATCAGTACTAATGCGAGTGAAATTTTCTGCTATAACGTCATTTATACATACTGCAGAACTTGGAGTGTTTGAGAGCGAATTTAACTCTTTTAAAACCTTAATTTGTTCTTGCTTTAGCTCAATAAAACTATCCCAAGAACCACATTCAGGACATTTGCCTAGCCATTTACTTTGTTGATTTCCACAAGCTTGACATTCAAATAAAATATGTTTTTTAGCCATAAATTATGCAAAAATCTCTTCAACTAAAGTTTTAACATATTCATTAGGATTAAACTCATGAATTTGTCCTAGCTGCTCCCCTACTCCTACATATAAAATAGGAAGCTCAAGTTCTCTTGCTATACTAAACAAAGCCCCACCTTTAGCGGTTCCATCAAGTTTTGTAATAATCACTCCATCAAGTTTTACTAAATCATTAAAAGCTTTTGCTTGCAAAATTCCTGCCACACCTTGAGTACCATCAAGTACAAGGATTTTTCTATGAGGAGCTCCTTGCATAGCTTTATCACTTATACGAACAATTTTTTCAAGCTCATTTGCAAGATTTTTTTGATTTTGCAAGCGCCCTGCTGTATCTAAAATAACCCTATCATAGTTTTTTGCCAAAGCTTTAGAAATAGCATCATAAGCAACTGCTGAAGGATCATGTCCTTGTGAAGTAGCTATGATATCTATATCTAATTTTTGCGCCCATAATTTTAACTGCTCTATAGCTCCTGCCCTAAAAGTATCACAAGCTCCAAGTATAACCTTTTCACCATTTTCTTTATGCAAATGTGCCATTTTAGCAATACTTGTGGTCTTACCCACTCCATTTACACCTAAAATCAAATCCACAAAAGGTTTGGCATTAGCAAGTTCTGGCTTATCATAAATAAAATAAGTTCCCATAACACGCTCTAAATCAGCCTTTTTGACCTCATCATTTGGAGGAAGATAGTAAATAATCTCTTCAACTATTTCATACGCCACATCAGCTTCTAAAAGCATTTCTTCAAGCAAATCTTTAGTAATGATTTTATTTGAAGCCTTAACTAAATGAATACTTTCTAAGGTTTTTTTCAAACCATTTTTTAAAAATCCAAACATCACATTATCGCTTTTTGTATATCTATATCTAACATTTCTTCAGGGATTATCCCTAAATACTCTTTAATCTTTTCACCTTTTGTATTAAATAACACCATTGTTGGTATAGAACTGACATTTAAAACTTTAGAAAAAACAAAATTATTCTCTCCTATAGCTACTGGAAATTTAATTTTTTCATCTTCTATAAAAGTTAATATTTCTTGCTCCTTATTCTCTTCTAAAAAAAGCGCTATTACTTCAAATCTATCTTGATATTTATTATTTAAATTATTTAAATGTGGAATTTGAGCCTTACAAGGTGCACACCAAGTCGTAAAAAAAACAAACAATTTAGCTTTAGCTGTATCATCAAAATTAAATGCTTGCTCATGATATTTCACATACATTTTTCTACCATCTAAAAATTTTAAAGTAAAATCAGTATTTTCACTTTGAGTTAAACTTGCATTGTCTGTATTTTCAGTGCTAGAATTTTCTTTATCACTCGAACATGAAGTAAAAAATATCATAATAAAAATTACTAAAAAAATTTTAAATTTCAAGTCTTATCCTTATGATTTTTTAAGCTTAAAAGTATAACATAAAAAGTTAAAAACTTTAAGGAAAGCCTTGATAAAAAACAATTTTAGAATAAAACAAAAATCCAAAATGCATTTAAAATTAAAGTATCAATACAAAAGGGATTTTTTGGTTTTTCAAGAAATAAAGAAAATTCTAAATTTATGCAAAAATTGTAGAAATATCCTTATATATATCCCTTTAAAATATGAAATTAATCTTTATAAATTCAGGCATTTTCTAACAAAAAAATATCAAATTTTCGTCCCATTTATGCAAGATAAAAGTTTAAAGGTAGTAAAATTAAGATTAGCTCTTGAAAAAAAGAGCTTTGGGGTGTATGAGCCAAAAGATTCTTTTTTGCAAACTCGCATTGATATTGCGATTATCCCTGTAATAGGCGTAGATGCAAAGTTAGGAAGAATCGGTCATGGTCAAGGTTTTTACGATAGGTTTTTTGAAAGCATTTCTTATAAAAAACCTTTGGTTATTTTTACGCAAATGATCGATGCAAAATCTGATCAATTTTTTAGCCAAGATCATGATATAAAAGGAAATTTTTATATAAACCCTTATAAAAAATATTTTAGGAAAGTTAAAAACAATGATAGAAATATTAGTCGCATTAATAGCCGTTTTTATAGGCGGAGGGATTGGGTATATAGTCGCCAAAAAGATTAATGATGCAAATTTCAATATCTTTTTAGAGCAAGCAAAAGCAAAAGCAAAAGCCATTGAATATGAAGCTGAACTAACACTTAAAGATGCTAAAAATTCGGTTGCTGAAGCTGAATTTGCGGCAAAGAAAAAATTTGATGAAAAAATTCAAAAACTTCAAAAAGAACATTCTATTAAGCTAGAAGAGCTTAATAAAAAAGAACAAAATCTTCATTATCAAGAAAAACTTCACGAGGAAAATAAAAACAAGCTAGCAAAAGAACAGCAAGCTATAAAAGCTTTACATGAGGAAAATGAAAATTTAAAACAAAATTATGAAACAAAGCTTAGTGAAGTATTAAAAATTCTTGAACATTCAGCTGGTCTTACACAAGAAGAAGCAAAAAATATAGTTTTACAAAAAGTAGAAGAAAACTCAAGAGCTGAGATTGCTCATATTGTTAGAAAATACGAAGAAGAGGCTAGAAATGAAGCCAAAAGAAAAGCTAATTTTATCTTAGCGCAAGCTACTTCAAGATTTGCAGGGGAATTTGCTGCCGAAAGGCTAATCAATGTAGTAAATATCAAAAATGATGAGTTAAAAGGTCGTATTATAGGTAAAGAAGGAAGAAATGTTAAAACCTTAGAAATGGTTTTGGGTGTTGATATCATCATTGATGATACACCTGGAGCGATTATAGTAAGTTGTTTTAATCTATATAGACGCGCCATTGCTACAAAAGTGATTGAACTTTTAGTTGAAGATGGCAGAATACAACCTGCAAAAATAGAAGAAATTCATGAAAAAGTTTGCAAAGAATTTGAAGATAATATCTTAGAAGAAGGTCAAACTATAGTAATGGATTTAGGACTTAATAATATACATCCTGAAATTGTTAAATTAATAGGAAAATTAAGATATAGAGCAAGTTATGGCCAAAATGCTCTAGCACATTCTTTAGAAGTGGCACATTTAGCTGGAATCATAGCAGCTGAGTGTGGCGGGGATGAAAAATTAGCAAGAAGAGCTGGGATTTTACACGATATAGGCAAGGCTTTAACACATGAATTTGAAGGCTCTCATGTGGATTTAGGAGCTGAGCTTTGCAAAAGATATAAAGAACATCCTGTGGTGATTAATGCAATTTATGCTCACCATGGACATGAAGAAGCTATTAGCATAGAATCAGCTGCAGTTTGTACAGCAGATACACTAAGCGCTGCGCGCCCTGGTGCAAGACGTGAAGTTTTAGAAGCCTTCTTAAAAAGAGTAAGCGAACTTGAAGATATAGCAAAGAGCAAAGAAGGGGTTAAAAAAGCTTATGCTATTAATGCTGGTAGGGAAATTAGAGTTATTGTTAATGCAAAATTAGTCAATGATGATGAATCTGTACTTTTAGCTAAAGAAATAGCTGAAGAAATTCAAGAAAAAGTTCAATACCCTGGTGAAATAAAAGTCAATGTCATCAGAGAGCTTAGAGCTATTGATTTTGCAAGATAAGGTTTTTCATGCAAGAAATGATAGATAATCTAAGCACTTATGGCTATTTGATTTTATTTTTTTATTCTTTTGGTGGAGGTATGGTTGCTATACTTGCTGCAGGGGTACTTTGTGCAAGTTCAACTAAACTTGATTTGCATTTGTGTATATTTTTAGCCTTTTTGGCTAATACCATAGGCTCAACTTTATTATTTATCTTAGGAAAATACTATAAAAAAGACATAATGCCTTATTTTAAAAATCATAGAAGAAAAATCGCTCTTGCTATGATGAAAATCAAAAAATATGGTGATTTACTTTTAGTAGTGCAAAAATTTATCTATGGAGTAAAAACTATCATTCCTATAGCAGCAGGTCTTTGTAAATTTAGCTTTGTAAGATTTTTTATCATCAATACCTTAGCGAGTTTGATTTGGGCTGTTGTTTTAGGTTATGCTGGTTTTATTTTTGGAAATACTCTAAAAGAGGCTTTTGAAGTATTTACCAACTATCCTTACATAGCCCCTGCTTTTATAATCACTTTAATTTTTATTATATGGTTATATTTATCACGCTTTTCTAAGAAAAAATGAGTTTAAAATTCTCTATAAAAGAAACTTATAGAGAATTTTTTATTTTATTATTGTGTTTTTTAGCAATTTTTAGTTTAAATCTCATCTATGAGTATAAAAAATATCAAAATTTTAAACTTACTAAGCATTTATTACTTAAAGATAACATTGTTTTGTCTTATTATGAAAAAACTAATAAAAAAGGTAAAAAATATCAAGTTTTAAAACTCAAAAATTCTGATTTTATTTTTTACACCACTAGCTTTAAAGATCTAAATTTAAGCAAAAATGATGTAATAAATCTTAGAATAATTACTAAAAATATTAACTTCAAAGATTATCTTAGTAAAAGTTTTTATGCACCAAGTTATGATTTTAACAAAACTAAAACACAAAAAGAAAACTCCTTAATAAAGTATTTTCTAAATCAACATCAAAATGAAAAAATCAAAGAATTTTATGGGGCTTTATTTTTTGCCAAAAATGTATCAAGTGAGCTTAGAAATGATGTAAATTTTTACAATATCGCACATTTAATTGCTATTAGTGGATATCATTTGGGCTTGTTATTTAGTTTTTGCTTTTTGATTTTTGCTCCTTTATATGCTTTTTTTCATAAACGATATTTTCCTTATAGAAGTTTAAAGCTTGATATTAGTATTTTTGCTTTCTTGCTTTTAGTTTTTTATATATTTTTAATAGATTTTAGCCCTTCTTATACAAGAGCTTTACTGATGAGTTTTTTTGCTTTTTATTTATTTAGTAAAAATATTAAAATACTCAGTTTTAAATTTTTATTTTTAAGTATAGTCTTTTGCATTAGCATTTTTCCAAAACTTCTTTTTAGTGTTGGATTTTTATTTTCTATTTTAGGAGTTTTTTATATTTATTTATATTTTCATCATTTTAAAGATCAATTTTCAAATTTTATTCATGTTTTTTTGCTAAATATCTGGACTTTTTTAGCAATGATTATCCCTGTCTTATACTTTTTTCCTCTACTTAGCTTTCAGCAATTTTTAGCCATACCTTTAAGTTTAGTCTTTATAATATTTTATCCTTTGATTTTAATCTTGCATATTTTCTCTTATGGAAATTTATTAGATTTATATTTAATGCATTTTTTTGAGTTTAAAATGCATGCGATTAATCTATCAATACCTTTTGTGTTTTATTATATTTATTTAATTTTATCTTTAATCGCTATATTTAATAAATACTTAGCTCTTTTTGTAGTTTCTCTTGGGTTTATTCCCTTTATTTTCTTGATTTAAAAGCAGATAAGCCTTTAAGCCCAAAAGATAAATAATCCAAGAAATGTAAATCCACAAAAAGAAAAATAATATTACAGAAAAAGAACCATATACATTTAAATAAGTTTTATTATATACAGCATAATACACAAAAATCATCTTGGAAATATACCAAATTACAGAAGCACCAAAAGAACTAATAAGTAAGGTTTTTAAATCGCCTTTTTTGCTTACTGAACTTGAATAAGAGACAAAAAATAAAGCCCATATAATCACATAGGGTAAAATCTCAAAAAAATTTAAAGCAATATTAAAATCATCTAAGGTTTTTTGTATAAAACCTGAAATGTAAAAACTCACACCAAGTCCAAGCGGAGTTAAAGTTGCTAAAGTCCAATAAGAACTTATACTATGCCAAAGACTTTTAGAATCTTCCTCTAAAAGCTTATTAATCACATAATCATAACCTGAAAAAAAAGCCAAAGAAGTCAAGGCCATAGCCAAAAGCCCTATAAGTCCTAAATTTACGCTGTTTTTTAAAAAGGTATTGATATATTGTATGATTAATTCTTGTTGAGTTGGGATTAAAAAAGTAAAAATTAAATTTTTAATTCTTTCTTGATAAATTTCAAAACTTGGAATTTGGGTAAAAACCCAAAAACATAAAAACAAAAGTGGTATTAAAGATAAGATAGTATAAAAACTCAAAGCCGCAGCATAATTTAAAATTTCTTTATCTCTTAAAGCTAAAAGAATTTTAAAAAAGTTTTTAAAACTCATCAAAGTCCCATTTTGAAAGGATTGAGTATATTATTTGGATCAAATGCTTTTTTGATATTTCTCATTAAGTCCATTTCAGCTTCACTAAAAGCAAGCTTCATAAAAGGAGCTTTTGAAATGCCTATGCCATGCTCTCCACTTAAAGTCCCACCTAAAGAAACTGTAAGCTTAAACACCTCTTCCACAGCTTCATAACCTTTTTTAACTAATTCAGGATTATTTTTGTCACTTACCATTACATTAGTATGCACATTCCCATCGCCAGTATGACCAAAACAAGGGATTTTAAAACCATATTTTTTAGAAATTTCAGCTATGCCTTTTAAAAGCTCAGGTAGTTTTGAACGTGGCACTGTAATATCTTCATTGAGCTTTAAATTTCCATACATTGCTATGCTTTGAGAACAATTTCTTCTAGCAAACCAAATATCAGCTGCTTCTTGCTCATCTTTTGCTATTTTAAACTCTCTTACGCCAGATTCATAAAAACTTTCTTGCAAGATTTTTAAATCTGCCTCCAAAGCCTCTTCTACATTACCATCTACATCAGCGATTAAAATCGCACCCGCATCCATAGGCAAGCCTTTTTGAAATTTTTGCTCTAGTGCTTGTATGCTTAGTTGATCTAAAAATTCCATAGATACAGGAGTTACACCTTTAGCTAAAGTTTTATAAACTGCATTCATCGCTTCATCAATGCTATTAAAAATCCCCATAGCTGTCTTTTTAAACTTTGGCAAAGCTACTAGTTTTAAAGTAATCTCGCTAAGCACAGCCAAAGATCCCTCACTTGCTATTAAAATTCCAGCTAAATTATAACCCGCTACATCTTTTATGGTTTTTTTGCCTGCTCTAATAATTTCTCCATTAGGTAAAACTGCTCTTAAGGCCATTACATAATCTTTAGTTATACCATACTTAGCAGCCCTCATACCCCCTGCATTTTCGCTTACATTGCCCCCTAAAGAAGAATACTCCATACTAGCAGGATCAGGTGGATAAAATAAGCCATATTCTTTTACTTTTTCTTGTAAAGCCATATTTATCACACCAGGCTGTACCACTGCGACTAAATTTTCAAGATCAATTTCTAAAATCTTATTCATATGCTTTTCAAAGCTTAACACCACTCCACCATTAACAGCCAAGCTTCCACCGGTAAATCCACTGCCTGAGCCCCTAGGAATGATGATGATTTTATTTTCATTACAATATTTTAGAATTTGACTAATATCATTTTCATCTCTTGGGAAAAGCACTCCATCGGGTAAGTAATGCTTTTTAGTGGCATCATAACTATACGCTCTTTTATGGATAGGATCAAAATGCGCATTTTCAACCCCTAAAAGATCTTGAAAGAATTTTTGATGAATTTCTTGCATTATTTTTCTCTAGTTAAGCTAATTAATTTTTCATAATATACATAATAATTTCCAATAGCCTCATCATTTAAGCTAAAAATATCACTTTTATAACCTGTAATTCTTGAATAAAATGGAATTTGCAAACTTTGAGCTTGCGGTATGGCAAATTCTTCTATCTTGCCAAAATCTTGACAATCAACTATCTCAGCTTTATTTTCTAAAGCTACTACTAAAAGCCCTACAGCATTTTTTGAACAAAAAGATCTAAAATCTGATCTTCTTGGAGTTTGGCGGTATTCTTGTATCATATGCGCACCAAATAAATCAGGATGTAAAAAATAAATTCCATTTAATTTTTGAGCTATAAAATCATACACACTTTTATCAGGAGCTACAATCAAAGCTCTATCGTATAAATAATTTAAAACTATTTTATCCCCTACTTGTGGCAATACATTTGGCAAAGGCATAGCATCTTGAGCTAGCATATCAAAAACTTTAAATTGTAATTTAACCAAGCCATTTTCACGCCCTATTACACTAGCTCTTGCAATGATAGATTTTTGTGTATCAATTTCATGCACAACTATACCACTTGAGTGCAATAAAATTCTAGGATCATCTTTTATATAACCATAAATATCATCTACTTTTTCAAGTTTTGTTTGTATTAAATCAAAATTTTTAGCTTGTAAAAATGCTAAAAAACAGCAAAGCATTAAGATAATTCTTGACAATTTATACTCCTTAAAAAGTGTAAAAATAAATTATATTGTTTTTTCCTTACAAAATTGTAAGAAAAATTAAGTAAAATACAAATTTATGTTTAAATTTTAGAAGGCTTTAGATTATCATGAAAAAAATTTTCATATCTTTACTTATATCCATAAAACTTTTTGCTATTTCAAGTGTTGAAGAACTTTCTTGGGAAAATGGCAAAACTTTACTTGATTTTTTACAAGATCATTCTATACCGCTTAATTTATATTATAATCTTGATGGAGAAGATAAAGAACTAAGTGCAGAAATCACAAGTGGTGTTAAATACCAAATGCTAAAAGATGAACAAGGTGAACTTGAGCAAGTTTTAATCCCAATTAGCGATGATTTACAAATTCATATTTACAAAAATATAGAAAATAAATTCGTATTGAGTTTTACTCCTATTTCTTACACTAAAGAAAAACGAACTATTCGCGTAGCTATTAACAACTCAGCTTATCAAGATGTTTATGATGAAAGTGGCAGTGTAACCTTAGCAAGAGCTATGGTGAGAGCTTTTAAAAATAGTGTTAACTTTAAAAATGTCAGAAAAGGCGATAGCGTAGTATTAATTTATGAGCAAAAAAGAAGACTAGGAAGACTTTTTGGCGATATTAATATCCAAGCAGCTTTAGCTAACATTAGAGGCAAAGAATATTCTGTATTTTTATATAAAGATTCTTATTATAATGCTCAAGGAAAAGAACTTGAAAATTTCTTTTTAACCAAACCTGTTAAATACACAAGAATTTCAGATCGCTTTACTAGGGCAAGATATCATCCTATCTTAAAACGCTATAGAGCGCATTTAGGTATTGACTATGCAGCTCCAACGGGTACTCCAGTTAAGAGCGCAGGAGATGGAACGATTAGCTTTGTTGGGACAAAAGGTGGTTATGGTAAAGTTGTTCAAGTAAAACATGTATCAGGCTATATGACTTTATATGCTCACCTTAGCCGCTTTGCAAAAATCAAACGTGGCCAAAAAGTTAAGCAAGGACAAGTAATTGCCTATGTAGGCTCTACTGGTATGAGTACTGGGCCACATTTGCATTTTGGACTTTATCTAAATAACAAAGCAATTAATCCTGAAACCATAGTGAAAATTCCAAAATCAAGCCTAAGCGGTAAAAACAAAGAAGAATTTTTAAAAATGGCAAAAGAGTATGAAAACCGCCTGCAAAGCATTGATGAAAACTATAAAAATCCACCAAAAGAACAAAATATAGAAAATTCTATGGAGCTTTGAGATGATGAATGATTTTTTAGAAGCACAAGAACTTTTAAAAAATATTTCCAAAGATCAAAGCACCTATGAAACCAATGAAGCCTTAAAGACTATCAAAAGATATAACGAAGAGCTTTATTTGCAAACTCTTAAATCTTTTGATACTTACACACTTGCAAATGTAGCCACTATAACGCCTGAACATATCTTAGAAGATATTTTAGAACACTTAAGCATTATAAAGATTGCAAAAGCAGTAGAAGAGCTTGAAAGTGATGATGCAACAGACTTAATTAAGCGTTTTGAAGAGCTAAATCCACAAAAAACTTTAGCCATTTTAAACCGCTTAAGTTCCGAAGATAAAGAAGAAATTTTACGCCTTAAAAATTATGATGAAAATACTGCTGGTGCTTATATGCAAACAGAAATTTTCACAGCTTCTATTGATGAGAGTATAGAAAAAGCTATTAAAAGATATAGAATTTTAAAACACTCAGGACAAGTAGATCAAATTTTTCAAGTTTATATCATAGATAATCAAGGAAAGCTTTGCAATGCTATCAACCTAAGCGATCTTTTGCTTTGGGATTTTAAACTAAGTTTTGCAGATATTATTAAAAATAATAGCGAAAAATATAAATGTTATAGCATAAAAGATCATGAGGATATACAAAAGGCTATTGATATAGTAGAAGATTATGATTTGAGTGTTTTAGCGGTTGTAAATGATGATGGAGTGCTTTTAGGTAGAATTACCTATGATGATATCCATGATTTAATCCAAGAAAATGCAACAGAACAAATTTATAACTTAGCCGGAGTTGATGCAGATGTTGAGGAAGAAAGTGCTTTTAAAGCGGCTAAAGCTAGAGCTTTTTGGCTTATGATTAATCTTACTACTTCATTAATCTCAGCTAATATCATCAGTCTTTTTTCAGGTGAAATAGAACAACTTGTAGCCCTAGCAGTACTTATGCCTATTGTGGCTTCCATGGGAGGCAATACAGGCTCACAAGCTTTAGCAGTAACAGTTAGAAAACTCTCACTCAATGAAGTAGAATTTAAAGATGCTAAAAAAGTTATATTAAGAGAGAGTGGAATTTCTTTATTAAATGGGCTTATATTTGCTAGTATTATGAGCATTATAGCCTTTATATGGTTTAAAACAGCTCTTTTGGGACTTGTTATAGCCTTATCAATGCTAATTAATCTAGCCTTAGCCGGTTTTGTAGGTTCTTTTGTACCTCTAACTTTGAAAAAATTTAAAATCGATCCTGCGGTAGGATCAAGTGTAGTGATTACTGCGATTACTGATGGTTTGGGATTTTTTAGCTTCTTACTTTTAGCAAAAATGATTTTATTATAAAAAAGGGAAATTATGTCAAGCATTACATATAAAGGTCAAATTATAGAACTTGCAGGAATTGAACTAGAAGTTGGAGATAATGCTCCAAGGGTAGTTCTAAGAACCAAAAATCTTGCCCCAGTAGAAATAGCACCACCTGGAAAAACTCAAATTTTATTAACTCTACCCAGCTTAGATACACCAGTATGCTCAAAACAAGCCAAAGAAACCAATAAAAGACTAGCTTCTATGAAAAATATTGAAGTTATTATTGTTAGCATGGATTTACCTTTTGCTATGGATCGTTTTTGTGCTACTGAAGGGATTGATAATATTATAACCGCAAGTGATTTTGCCTTTAAAGATTTTGGCATAAACTATGGGGTATTAATAAATGATAGTATATTTGCAGGATTGCTAGCAAGAGCAGCTTTTGTAATTAAAGATGGAAAAATAGTATACAAACAGCTCGTAAAAGAGCTGATGGGAAAAATCGATTTTAAAGATTTAGAACTTTTTATGCATAGAAATTATGGTTACCCTTTGAATTAACCTTCAAAGTTTGTAACCACAAAATCTTCTTTTGGAGCTTCGATAAAGCACGATTTTTCTTTCAAAAAAAGCAAATCCACATGCCCTACAGGGCCATTTCTATTTTTACCTATAATAAGCTCAGCCTTTTCTTGCACAGGATTTGGCATAAATTTTCTCTCATAAGTCTTGCCTTCATTTTTGGCTTTATTTTCTCTTTCTTTTTCTTCTTGCTCTCTATAAACTTCATCTCTATATACAAATAAAATCGTATCTGCATCTTGTTCTATAGCACCACTTTCTCTTAAATCACTAAGCATAGGACGCTTGTTTGCTCTACTTTCTAATGAACGATTTAATTGCGAAAGTGCCACTACTGGCATATTTAATTCTCTTGCTAAAAGCTTTAAACCTCTTGAAATTTCACTCACTTGCAAATGCCTATCATTAAAAGCTGAATTACTCATCATAAGACCGATATAATCTACCACGCAAAGCTCGATACTCTCATCTTGAGCTTTAATTTTGCGTAAAATCGAACGAATATCAGCTATACTAGCATAACCGCTATCATAAATATAAAGATTTTTTTGTGCATATTCATTACAAGCATCACCCACCCTACTCCACTCATCATCGTTTAAATCTGCGATTAGAATTTTTTGCAAAGGAATGGAAGTTTTTGCACTGATTAATCTTTGCATGATTTGTGTAGCAGGCATTTCTAGTGAAAACATTACAACGCCTTTATTTTGTCTTAGTGTTTTTTCTATAAAATTTAAACAAATTGTAGTTTTTCCCATACCTGGGCGTGCAGCGATAATTACAAGATCGCCGGGTTTAAAGCCTTTTGTCATTTTATTAAGCTCGCTAAAACCTGTATCAAGTCCCAAAATATCTTTATTTTCAGCTTCTTTTTGCTTTTTAAACTCATCCATAAGTTCAGACATAACCATAGTCATATCTTTAATACTATTACTATTTACACGGTTGGTAAGATTAAAAATCTCTTTGCCTATTTCATCTGAAATTTGAGAAATGCTTTTATCTTCATTAACCCTTGTAGGTATAGTATAAGCAAAATTTAAAAGTTGGCGTCTGATGGATTTTTCTCTTAATTCATATGCGTATTTGCTCACATCTGCTATGGAAGTAGTGGCTAAAACTTCAGCTAAAATTTGCTCATCTATTTTTTTATGTTTTCTTATAAAACTTGCACTTATAGGCTCGCCTGCATTCACACAAGCTAAAATCGCTTTATAAATATCTTGATGAGCTTTGAGTGAAAAATCATTAATCTCAATATCTGAAGAAATGCTAAAAAAAGAATCCTCACTATATATACAAGAACTTAAAATCGCCCTTTCAAGATCTAAATCAAAATGCTCATTATTTTGACTCATACACACCCCTAATTATAAATTTGCAAATAGATCAGTTGACAAATATCGCTCGGCTGTATCATTTAGCATAGTTAAGATTTTTTTATCAGGGTTTTCTAAAGCAATTTTTCTAGCCATATATACATTTGCACCACTTGAAATTCCTGCCATTATGCCATTTTTACCAAGCTCTAAGGCTGTATTTATAGCATCTTCATTACTTACACAAACTATCTCATCTATGATTTTTTGATTTAAAATTTTAGGGATAAAATTTGCACCTATACCTTGGATTTTATGGCTTGCAGCGGTATTTTGGCTCAAAAGTGGCGAAGATGCAGGTTCTAAGGCTATGATTTTAACATTAGGATTGTGTTCTTTTAAAATTTCTCCTACCCCGCTAATAGTCCCGCCTGTACCAAAACCTGCTAAAAAAATATCAAGATCAGGCAAAACTTTTAAAATTTCTAAGGCAGTATTTTTTCTATGTGCGTTTTTGTTGTTGATATTTTCAAATTGACTTACCATAAATGAATTTGGAATTTCACTTAAAAGCTCATTAGCTCTATCAAGCGCTCCTTGCATGCCTTTGCTTGCTTGAGTAAGCTCTAGCTTTGCACCAAAAAAACTCATCATTTTTCTACGCTCAATACTCATAGACTCAGGCATAGCGATGATAAGTTTAAGCTTTAAGCTTGCACAAATCATTGCTAAAGCTATGCCGGTATTTCCACTTGTGGCTTCTATAATGGTTGCTTCTTGATTGATTTTACCTTCATTTAAAGCTTGTTTTATCATCTCGACGGCCGCTCTATCTTTTATAGAATGACTTGGGTTAAAATACTCACATTTAGCATAAAGATTTGGAGCAAATTCTTTTAAAGAAATAATCGGGGTATTGCCTATACAATCTAAGATATTATTATAAACTGACATTGTTTTCCTTGTAATTTTTTAAAACAATATCAAAAGAAAATTAATACTTAATTATGGAGAAAAACGCAAAAGTTGGAAACTTTTGCGCAAAGAATTATTTTTTAGCTTTTTTAGCAGTTTTAGCAGCAGCAACTGCGTCTTTAAGGTTTTTACCTACTTTAAATTTAGCAACTTTAGTAGCAGGTACTTTGATAGTAGCACCAGTGCTTGGTACTCTAGCTTCTCTAGCAGCTCTTTCAGCTACAGAAAATGTACCAAAACCGATAAAGCTAATGCTATCACCTTTAGCTAATACATCAGTAATAGTAGCGATTACTGCATCAGTAGCTGCAGTTGCATCTTTTTTAGTTAGCCCAGCAGTTTGAGCAACTTGAGAAATAAAATCTGCTTTAGTCATAAAAAGCTCCTTGATTAAAAATGATTGTTAAGTTTAACACATTTATCAAGCTTTTGCAAGAGGTTTTCATGCAAAAAAGCTTTTCTTAGCACTATTTATCTAAAATACCACTTGCTTTTATTTGCTCAATCAAAGGATTTAAATCATAATTTTTGATTTTTTCTTCCATAATTTTAAAATACTCATCTATATTTGCAGGCGTTAAAATATTTGTTTGGTTTTTAATAGCATCAAGTTGTATTTCATTCATATCTATATTATAATGAGTTAAATCTTTATAATTTGCTATATCATCAGCATAATCTAAATCATCAAATCCATAAATTTTAACATTTGAATATTTTTGGCTTTCATCAACAAGATAAATTATCATTTTTTTCCAGTCATAAAAATAATTATTTTTATAATTTAATTTATAATGCAATCTCGAATATGTAGGTATTATTATATAAAAATTTATATTTTTATATTCTTTTGCATATGAAAATATAAATTTATTTATATATTTTTTATAAAAATATTTATCAGATATATCAGATACTGTTTTATTTGTTTCTTTTTCTTGTGATTTTTTTATTATAGTTTTTATTGCTATTTCTGCGTTACCTTCAAAATATTTTAACCAATTTTCAATTCCACCAAATAATCTCTTAGCCTTTTTATCATGTATCCAACCACCATATAGCTCATCTTTGGTATTTCCTACACATTTTTGACTTTTAGAAAATAATAAAGCACAAATTATAAATTTTTTATTTATATAAATTTGAAAATCATTGAATGGATTATTATCGTATAAGATGCTATGATTATAATTTATATCTAATGTTGAAGAATTTATGCCATCAAATAATGTAATTATATTTTTTATATTTTTCTTTTTTATGGCATATTTTATTATGCTATATCGTTGATTATGAGAACTTCCACCTGATGATAAATTTGTCCATACATTCCCTTCTGTATTTAATTTTTTATTAGCCTGCTTTGGTGATATATTTTCTAAATAAGAATTTCCTATTACAATGGAATTAAAATCATTATTGTCTATAAAGCTTTTATTTTGTAATAATTTTCCATAATAGTAAGTATCATTTCTAAACCAAGGCTTATGATAAAGTCTTAAAGGATCATAAACATAAAGCAAAATTCCTAAAGCAAAAATAATGGGTAAAGGTATCAAAATAGATAAAAATACAAATTTTTTATAAGACATTGTAATCCTTAAAAATTAAAATATATAAATTCCACATAAGGAACTGAAAATAATGTTATCAAGCTAATATACAAAGCAAAAGCTGTTAAAAACACAAATTTATAATTTGTTTTAAAATTATCCACGTAATAAATACTATTTTTTACATACAAACACAACACAAAAGCAACTAAAGTATAAAAAAATGTTTCATTATTTCCATTTATAGCAGAGAAAGTTTCTCTAGTTCTATGCCATTTTATAGGTAATTCCACCCAAGTTATACCAAAGATAGCTTTTAAAAGATTTATAGCGCCTTGAAGATTTTCGCTTCTAAAAAATATCCACGCAAGATTAATAAAATTAAAAGTTACAAACCATGCAAATATTTTATAAATAATATTTTCTTTAAATTTAGCATTTGGGGTTATAAATGAATATATTCTATGAAGTACCATAGCTAGTCCATGCAACACTCCCCATATCACAAAACCCCATCCAGCTCCATGCCATACTCCACTTACAAAAGCCACTATAAAAAGATTTCTTAAATTTATAATCTTAGAAACCCTATTACCACCCAAAGGTATATATAAATAATCTTTTAAAAATTTACCTAATGTTATATGCCATCTTCTCCAAAAATCACTTATATTTAATGCTTTATAAGGAGAATTAAAATTAATAGGAAGTTTTATGCTAAAAAATAAAGCTATACCTATAGCCATATCACAATATCCACTAAAATCAAAATAAAGTTGAAAAGTATAAGAAAGCGATACAAACCAAGCTGTTACAATATTTAAAACTCCATCATTTTCTACTATAGCAAATCCAGCATTTGCCCACTTAGCAAAAGAATCAGCAATATATACTTTCTTAAATAAACCCATAGAAAATATAAATAATCCTTTGGCTATATTTTCCCAATTAATAAGAATAGAATTACTCCAAAGCATACTTTTAAATTGAGGCATCATTTCTTTATGATGCACTATTGGACCTGCTATAAGCTGAGGAAAAAATGTTACAAACAAAGCATAATCTAAAATATTTATTTTATATGTATTTTCACTTTTTAAACCTTCTATATTTGTTCTTTTATAACAATCTACTAAAAAAGCAATTTGTTGAAAAGTAAAAAAAGATATAGCTAAAGGTAGTAATATATGCGGCAAAGGAATATTAAAATCTAGTTGGACTATTTGAAAAAATACATTAAAATTTTCTAAAAGAAAATCAGTGTATCTTAAAAAAAGCAAGTAAAGCTAAATTAAAAAACACACCACTACAAAATAACAATTTTACTTTTTTTCTATTAAGTAAAATTAAATTTGCAAGATAAAAATTCACACCCATAGAAAGCAATAAAATCAAAACATATTCAACCTTCCAAAAAGCATAAAAAAATAAACTTGCTAAGACTAAAAATAATTTTGCGCTTTGAATATAATTAAATTTTTTAAGCATATAAAATATAATTAAAACTATAGGTAAAAATATAAATATAAATTCATAAGAACTAAAAACCATTTATACTCCTGAAAAATTTTTTACTAAATTTATTACCACTTCAGGCTTTAAATCTTTCATACATTTGTGGTGTTTTAAAGGGCAAACCTTTTGCATACAAGGCATACAAGCTAAATTTAAATGTGCTATTTTAGCATTTTCTTGCCAAGGTGATGTTTGACTAAATTTAGTCGAGCCAAAAACAGCCACCGTTTTCACCCCATAAGCTGCACCTATATGCATAGGACCACTATCGTTTGTGATGAGTAAATCAAGCATAGAAATATTTTTACATAAAGTATAAATGCTAGTTTTGCCACAAAGATTTTTTGCCTTTATACCTTCTTTTAGAAGAAAATGTTCAATTTCATTACATATTACTCTCTCACTTTCTACTCCAAAGATTAAAATTTGATGAGTGGAGCTAAATTCTTTTGCTACTCTTGCAAAATAGCTCGCTTCCCATCTTTTCGCACTTCCAAAATGCGCACCCGGGTTTATACCTAAAATTTTTTGAGTTGATTTTGCTTTTATAGGGAGTTCTAAAGCATTTGAAGTAGCTTTAAAATTTAAGGCTTTTTCTATGAAATTTAAGTATTTTAAGACTTGGTGTTCTTCTTTTAGAATATTTTTATCAAAATAAAACCTTTTTTTTGCTTTAATTAAATTTAAAATAATCTTGCTTGAAAATGCCGAGCGAAACGAAAAAGCTAAATCAAATTTACCAAGGTTTTTTCTAGCATTTAAAATTTGCTTATATCTTTGCTTTTTATTTTCTACTAAGACTTGAGCATTTTCAAAACGTTTAAAAAGCTCTGCGCTCACAAAAGAACCATAAAAAGTAAATTTGGCTTGGGGGTATTTTTCTTTTATAGCATAAATAGCCGCACTAGCCATCACCGCATCGCCAAGCCAAGTAGGAAGGTTGATAAAAATATTCATGATTTTCCTTAAAAATAAAAGCTATAATTATATCAAAAAATAAAGAGTTAACATGAGTCAAATTTCTATCATATTACCAACTTATAATGTAGAAAAATATATAGCTAGAGCATTAGAAAGTTGTATTAACCAAACTTTTAAAGATATAGAAATCATTGTAGTAGATGATTGTGGTAAT
>NZ_JANQCZ010000014.1:0-28652 GCF_024723605.1 Campylobacter sp. LMG 17559 | reverse complement strand
TTGTAGATGTGTGAAAGTTATTTTAGGGAAACAACGGAAGGAATGTAAAATAATATAGAATAGAAGATGTAAGAGGATAAAAAACTCCAAAATTTTAGTAAAGCTTTTAATTTTTGCATAAAACATATTTAACTATAAAATTAAAACGCTTGTTTTGCCAAAATAATATATGATTTTAACCAAATAATTCCATAGCGTCTTTGTATGCACTGACCAACGAAGCTAAAGTAACAAAACCACCGATAATTAAAAAAATCATTTCGATTTTTTTTCTTTTATTCTCTTTTATTTTTTCCTTTTTATCTTCCTCTTGATTTTGTTCAATATGCAAAATATCAACAAGATTTTCTATCTGGATTTTAAGCTCTTGATGTTGTTCTAAAATATCGTAATATTGAAATATAATTTTCCATATTGCATGTTTTTGTTGATAGTTATAGTGCACTGGATTACTAAAAAAATACTTTAGATTAAAAACATAAAAATCTTTTTTAATATCAATAACATCATGATAATTTTCTTCATCTATAATACTTGAAGTTAAATTCAAATAATACTCCATTTTCTCACGATAAGCCAAAGAAAGCGCAAACATAGTCATTGTATCGTTAAATTTACTTTCACAATTATTAAATCTAGCCTGAAATAAAAAGCCTTTTTCTGAAAACACAACTTTAATATCTGGATTATCATAACAATTTGATTTATCTATTTTTAATGTAGAACTACCTCTTAATAGTTGCGATATTTTACCATCATTCATATTTTCATCGGTATATACAACTATATGATCTATCACACCTTTTTTAAATTGACAATACTCTTGACTTACCGAGACTCCATCTTTTATGCATATAATACATATATCAAAAATTTTATATATTAATATTGTATCTTTGGCATACTTTTGATCTTCTATATTGGTGTAAATTTCTAAATTTTGAGTCAAAAAGGTATGAAAAAAATCTTTTGTTCTTGTATCTTCTTTAAATTTATCCTTGCAAAAATTTTCAATAATTTTAACTTGATATATATTTACCATAGCATCTTCCTAATTTTGTAGTATTATAAATTTAACTTATTGTTATAAATATGATTAAGATGAATCGCGAAACTTAAATACTTAAAAGAGTTTTAAATTAGTGGTGCGGATGAAAGGACTTGAACCTTCACGCATTGCTGCACCAGATCCTAAGTCTGGCGTGTCTGCCAATTTCACCACATCCGCAAAAGTGGTACGCTCAAGAGGATTCGAACCTCTGACCTACGGCTTAGAAGGCCGTTGCTCTATCCAGCTGAGCTATGAGCGCATAAAAATAAAAGTAACAATAGGCTTATGGTGCGCCCGATAGGAATCGAACCCATAACCTACAGATCCGAAGTCTGTCGCTCTATCCAGTTGAGCTACGAGCGCTGATGGGGTGAGTGATGGGAATCGAACCCACGACCCTCAGGACCACAATCTGATGCTCTAACCGACTGAGCTACACTCACCATTTATAAAAATGGTCGGGGTGAAAGGATTCGAACCTTCGGCCCCTTGGTCCCAAACCAAGTGCGCTAACCAGACTGCGCTACACCCCGATGTACAAAAATAAAGCGTTATTTTACATAAAAAAATATTAAAAGTCAAGATAAAAAAATATTTAGCATAAAAAATGCTAAATATTTTAAGAATTGTCTGTTTGTTTTTTTTGTGAAATGATATTTAAAATTTCTACTATCAAAGAAAAAGCCATAGCTGTATAAATATATGCTTTATCTATATGGATATCAAAACTTTCACATACTAAAACAAAGCCTATCATTACTAAAAATGCCAAGGCTAAGATTTTAATGCTTGGATATTTTTCTACAAAATCTACAATTGGTTTAGAAGCAAAAAGCATAACTAAAACTGCAATAATCACAGCAATAATCATAATCTCTATATCTTGAGCAATGCCCACAGCAGTAATAACACTATCAAGAGAAAATACTATGTCTATCACAGCTATTTCAGCAACTACAACCCAAAGCTTATTGCTAATTTTTATATTACTTTGACTTTCCTCTTGGTGCATTATACTTTCTTTAATTTCCTTAATAGACTTAACTATTAAAAACAAACCTCCAAACAAAAGCACCAAATCTCTACCTGAAATTTCATTACCCAATATACTAAATAAAGGTGTGACAAGTTTCATCACCCAAAATAAAGACAATAACAATAAAATTCTAGTAATCATCGCAAAAGCAAGACCTAGAATTCTACCCTTATCTCTATGTTCTGGTGGTAATTTAGAAACTAAAATCGCTAGAAAAATTATATTATCAATACCTAGTACAATCTCCAAAGCTGTAAGAGTAAGTAATACCACCCAAGCATCTACACTAAAAATCCATTCAAACATTTACTTTCCTTAAACAAAAAGCGTAATTATAATGATGAAAAATTAATCATTTTCAAAAATTTTTACAATGGTTTCAGGCAAAAGTGTATGTTCAAGCTCGTGAATTTTCGCTTCAAATTCTTCAAAGCTTAACTTAGCTTTTTCAAAGGCTTTTTGAGTAATGATTTTACCACCATCAAGCTCTTCATTAACCCAATGCACACTAATGCCTGCTACTTTCATATCACTTTCATAGCTTTCTTTGATAGCATGAGCACCTTTAAATAAAGGAAGCAAAGAAGGATGAAGATTGATAGCTTTTATATTTTGAGTAAAAACAGGACTTAAAATGCGCATAAATCCTGCCAAGATGGTCAAATCTGCTTGACTTTCTTTTATAATTTTTACTAATTCTGCGTCAAATTCTTCTCTTGAAGTAAATTTTTCATGTTCTATGATCTTGGTATCAAGACCATATTTTAAAGCTCTTTGTATGCCATAAGCTTCTTTTTTATTACATACACACAAAACCACTTCAAAGGTATTTTTGCCAAAAGTTTTTTTATGTAATTTTTCTAAAATATTTTCCAAATTACTTCCATTACCACTAAATAAAACTGCTAATTTTATAAGCATTTTAACCCCTTTATTAATTTTAAAGCATCAAAGCTGATTTTATTTTTCTTATAATTTTTAGCCACCAAAGCATGAGCTAATACTGCATTTTTTGTAGCTTCTAAAGCATTAAATTTAGCTCCAAGTAAAGCTGCTATCATGCCACTTAGCACATCCCCACTTCCACCTTTTGCTAAAGCTTCATTGCCACAATTTACTACAAAAAGTTTTTCTTTTTGAGTGATAATGGGATTAGCCCCTTTTAACACCAAAGCACATTGAAATTTAGAGCTAAATTTTCTTGCATAAAAAAAGCGTTTGTTTTGAATTTCTTCTACACTTATATCCTCATTAAAACAAAGTTTTAAAAGCATAGAAAACTCTTTAGGATGAGGGGTTAAAACAACATCTTCTCTAGCAAGATAAGAAAGTAAATTTTCACCTTGAAAACAATTTGCATCTAAGACTAAAGGAATGTTTTTTAATCTTTCATCTTTTAAAATACTTAAATCATCAAGTCCCATACCTATAGCAGCTGCATTTATTTTACCTTCAATATCATCTTTTAGCATAATCAAAGGCGAAAAGCTTTCTTTGGCCACTAAAGATACAAGCCCCGCTCCAAACTCTAAAGCACCAAGTCCAGCTAAAGTACCTGCGCTTTTATTGGCAAAAATATAAACATGACCAAAATCACCTTTATTTGAGCTAGCTTTTTTTGTAATGAGTTTTAAATCTTTTTTTTCTAGTAAAAAACTTGAAGTATTTTGCATATAAGGTTTTAAACCCAAATTTGCAATTTTAATTTTACCTACAAATTCTTTTGCAAAATCTTCTAGCAAAATTTCTTTAATTACCCCCATGCAAAGAGTATAATCAGCCTTAAAACATAGTTCTTGTCCAAGCCCGCTAGGAATATCACAAGCTATTTTTAAAGCCTTACTTTTAGCAATTTTTTTAAAAATTCTTTGCAAATTTTCATCTAAAGCTTTATTTAAACCACTTCCAAAAACACAATCAACTATAATGTCAAAATCTTTAAATTTAGGTTCTTTTTTTAAAAAATTAAAACCTATATTTTTTAAAATTTGCTCTTGCTTGGTAAACACTGTACTTTTTTTATATGGTACAGTATAAGCAAAAGCTTTTTTTAAGTGTCTAATGGCCACAAGTCCATCAGCTCCATTTCCACCAGTACCAAGCAAAAATAAAATTTTGGCATTTTTTATGTTTTTACTTTTTTTCTTAATCAAATTTGCAAGCTCTATGCCTGCATTTTCCATCATTAAAAACTCATCCAAACCTTTTTCAATAAGCTCTTTTTCATAAGAAATATTATCTTTAAACACTACTTTCATCGCCCATCTCACATTTTATAAGCTTTTGGGTTTTAGCGCCTAGCTCTTTAAGCTTTATCACTCTTGAAGCAATATTTCCACTTCCATGAGTAAGCTTTGTTTGCATATTATCTACATTTGTGTTTAATCTTTTGATGTTTTCTTTGATTTTTTCAAAATCATCTAAAACACCTGCAAATTTATCATGAAATTTGCCAAGCTCATCAAAAGCTTTTAGGATATTTTCATTACTTTGTATGTTTTTCCATGAAATATTTATCGTATTTAGTGCCATAAAAAGAGTGTTTGGTGTGGTTAAATAAACCTTTTTTTTATAAGCGTATTGATAAATTTCAAGATCTACATTTAAAATCAAATCTAAGATATTTTGATAAGGTATAAAAAGCAAAACAAATTCATAAGTGTGTTTGTCATACTGCATATAAGGCTTTTTGGCTAACTCATCAATTCTTGATTTTAGATTATAAGCTAAATCAAGACAGGTATTTTGACTAATATCTTCAAAAGCAAAATCACTTGGCAAAGAAAATTTTGCATCTATGATTATACTTTTTTGTTTATCTAAAAATACTACCGCATCAGGAATATAGGTTTTACCCTCATCTTGAAATCTCTCTTGCAATTTATACTGCACGCCCTCTACTAAGCCACTATTTTCTAAAACAGATTTTAGTTGCAATTCTGCAAAATTACCACGAATTTTTTTATCACCCTTTAAAATTTTAGCTAGCTTATCTGCATTTTCTGTCATATTTTGGCTAAATTTAAACATATTATCAATATGAGTTTTAAGACTAATTTCATTTGAATTTAGTCTTTCATTGTATTCTTTAACACTTTTTTTCACAGGCAAGAAAATTTCTTCTAAGATTTTTTTTGTATCCTCATTAAGCATAAGTTTGTTTTGACTTAAAATATTAGCATTTTGTTTTTGTAAATTCTGTTCTAATTCTTGTTTTAATTCTGCCAAGCTTTGCTTGTATTTTTCTTCTAGTTTTATTAAAGTTTGAGTGTATTCTTCTTTTAAATTCGCACGCTCTTTTAAATGTATATTTAAAAGTTCTTGTTGGGTTTGTTCTTTTTGAGCTAATTTTGCTTCTAAAGCCTCGTTTTTAGATAAATATAATATTTTTTCATCTAAAAGTTTGGAATTTTTTTCCATGAGTGTAGCTTTTTCAAGCTCTAAATTAGTAAGTTGATTTTGTAAGGCTATATTGTTTTGGTCTAAAAACTCCAATTTTGCTTTTTCTTTTTGGCTTTTAAATACATACCATATAAAAGCTAAAATTACAACAACTAAAAAGGCTATCAAGATATTTTCCATTTTTAAGCCTTTGTTTTTTCAATAAGAAAATAAATATTTTTTTCATTACCTTCTTTAAATTGTTTCATTTGTGGTAAAAACTCTTTTACTAAAGCTCTAAAATTTTTAAAACCAAAATTTTGAGGGATAAAATTTGCGTGTTTTCTATTCATATTAGTGCGAATTTGAGCATATTCAGCACGACCTTTTTCTTCTATTAAGGCTTCTGTGATATTGATTAAATCTTTGATATATTCTTTAGTGCTTAATACTTTTTCTTTGGATTCATCTTGATCTAGATAAAAAAATTCACTAAAAGAATTCACATAAGATTTTACAGCTTGTTTTAAACCCATGCCAATAACTTGCTTTTTACCCTCTTTAAGCCTTTGGATTAAACTAGTATAATCACTATCACTTGAAACAATGACAAAAATGTCAATATCCTTTTCATAAAAAAAACTCATAATCTCAGTGATTAAGTACATATCACTTGAGTTTTTATTAGCTATAAAATTAAATTGCTGCATAGCAATAATAGAATATTGTGCGATTTGTTCTTTCCAATTTTGTATATTTTTTTGCGTCCAATCTCCATAAATTCGTTTTATAACGATTTCTCCATAATCAGAAGCGATATCAAAAATAGATTTTGCATATTTTGAAGGAATATTTTCTGCATCAATAAAGATCGCCACACTTTTATTATCCATTTTTACTCCTATGTAGTTCTCATTCTAAAACTTAATGCTTTTAAAATATGAGTTTTTAAGATCAACTCACTTTGCTCTAAATCTGCAATAGTTCTTGCTACTTTTATGGTTTTATTTACCCCTCTTTGAGAAAGATTATATGAATTTATAGCCTTTTGTAAAATTTCATTCGCAGTAGAATCTAAAATACAAAATTGCTTCAGCTGCTCATCATTTAATTTAGCATTAAATTCTTCTTGTTTTCTTTGCTTTTGAAATAAAAATCCTTTAAAAACCATTTCACTCATCTGTTTAGAGCTTAAGCTTGTTTTATCTTCATGCGAAATCTCATCCATAGCCACATAAAGATCAATTCTATCTAAAATAGGAGATGAAATTTTATTTTTATATTTTTTAATTTCTATCTCTTGGCAACGACATGCAAGACTTTTAGAAAACAAATTCCCACAAGGACAAGGATTTTGCGCACAAGCAAATAAAAATTTAGTTTCATAAATCACTTTGGTATTAACTCTTGAAATAAGAATTTTAAAATCCTCTAACGGCTCTCTTAAACTTTCTATGATTTGTTTTGAAAAATGAGGAAACTCATCAAAAAACAAAACTCCTCCATTTGCAAGTGCTATTTCTCCTATCTTGGCATTTTTAGCTCCTCCGCCAAAAATACTAGCTCTAGTACTTGTATGATGAGGACTTCTAAAAACCCTACTAGCACTAAAATCATCATCTAAAGAATTTAATGACTTATAGGCATTTTGAGCTAAAATTTCTTTCAAACTTTGTGGTGGCATGATGAAAGGAAGTCTTTTAGCACACATACTTTTACCACTACCTGGACTACCTTCAAATAAAATATTATGCATACCCAAAGCTGCTATTATGCAAGCAAATTTAGCATTTTCTTGACCCTTAACTTCTTTAAAATCATAAGGGTAAATAGAATTTTTTATATATTTTTGATTATTAATTTCTATGGCATTTTCAAACAAAGGATGAGCATTATTTATATGATAATTCTCATAATTTTTTTCTTTAAAAAAATCCATAGCTTGAGCTAAATTTTCCAAAGCATAAATTGTTAAGTTAGGTATCATCGAAGCTTTTTGTGCTATGGCTTTTGGTACCACTACTTTGGCATTTTGTACTTTTGCACTTAAAAAAAGCAAGATAGAAAATAAACTAGCAGTACTTTTAATACTTCCATCTAAACCAAGTTCCCCAAAAACAAAAAAATCATCTAAATTTTCTTTTTGAAATAAAATCAAAATCGCAATAGCCAAATCAAAATGAGAGCCATTTTTAGGGATATCTGATGGACTAAGATTGATAGTGATTTTTTGTGCTGGGAAATTAAAATTTTGACTTAGTAAAGTTGCCTTAACTCTTTCTGTGCTTTCTTTGATGGTAGAATTTGCAAGGCCTACTATACTAAAACCTGGCAAACCTCTTGTGAAAGTTGATTCTACATCGATAATATCAAGCTCTGTAGAAAAACTTGCACATTTTAGTTTTTTCATTTGTTCTTTTTGGATTTTTTCTTAAAGTCTTTATCAAATTTTTGGCGTTTTAAAAAAGAAAGTTTTTCTATAAATAAATGCCCATCAAGATGATCAACTTCATGTTGAATAGCCACTGCTAAAAAATCATGCGCTTGTAAACTTTGTGGCTTACCAAACCTATCTTGATAGTCAAGTTGTATATTTTTATAACGCATTACATCTTCATAAAAACCTGGTATGCTTAAACAACCCTCATTGCAAGAAATTTTTTCATCATCTAAAGGTGTTATAATGGGATTAATAATTTCTAAAAGAGTTTGCTTATCTTCTTTTTGCTCACCTTCTTCATCACCAATATCTACAAGCAAAGCTCTAATTGGCACATCAACTTGAATAGCAGCCAAACCTACGCCCTTATTGGCTATCATTGTTTCATACATATCATCTAAAAGTATATGTAAATCTTTATCAAAATTTTCTACTTTTTTTGACTCTAAAAATAATCTTGGATTAGGATAGGTAATTATCTTTCTTATCATTTTTCTTTTTCCACTATTATAAAGGGTTCTAAATTTTTTCCTGAGTCTTTTAAAGCTTCAATGCATTTTTCTATTAATTCTTCACCTTTGCTATCTTGATTAACAGCACTTATAGCCACTTCAACATCTACTTCTATTTCTTTATCTGCTAGGAAAAAATTTGAATTTTCTAAAGATTCTAAAATTTTATTGCATATTTCTTGTGCTTTTTCTAAATTTGTATGAGAAATCATCATAGCAAAAATATTGTTTCCGCAATGAGCTACTATATCACTTGAAGAGACATTTTTGCTAAAAATTCTGCACACGCCTTTTAAAAAGGCATTTTTTTCTTTTTGAGTATAAGTTTGCTCAAGAATTTCTTCTTTTACTCTAAAAAATATTAAGGAAGTATGATAATTATATTTTGCATTACTTTCAATGCTTTTTTCTAAATTTTCTAAAAAGTATTTTTTATTATAAACTCCAAATTTAGAATCAAAATCACTTTGCTCTTCTATATGTTTATAAGTTTGTCTAACCTCATCAAAATTTTCTTTAATCTCATCTGAATACTTGTCTAAAATACTAGAAAATCTTGAAAGATCTGCTTCAAGAGCGTGAATTACATTAGATACTGCTAAATTGCCTGTACTAATTGCAAGTTCTGAATTACGTCTTCTTAGCATATCTTTAACTGTTTCAAGATGCCTATAAATCATAGCAATGTATTGTAATAATGCCGAAGTAGAACTAAAACTTTTTTTAATTTCTTGCTCTATATTTGCACGTTTGATACCATCATCATTTTGCTCAAATTCCATAATCTCACTAACTTTTTTCTTAAAAGCCACCGGACGTTCTTCAAGCATTTTTTGAAAATAAACTCCATAATTAGTTGGCGTTGGAGGTACATTGTCTTTTACAAGCTCAGTCAAAATAGACTTTGCAAATTTTTCAAATTCACCTCCACTAATTTTTTGAATTTTTGGAGCTTCTTTGGCTGGAGTTGGATCACTACTTAAATTTAAATCAGCAAACAAATCATCATCTAACATTGCTATGTTTTTCCTTATTTAAAACTTTTTTCCAAAACCTTATCGATTAAGCCATATTCTTTAGCCTCTAGCGCACTCATAAAAAAGTCTCTATCAGTGTCTTTTTCTATTTTAGAGAGTTTTTGTTTGGTGTTTTTAGCCAAAATATCATTTAAAATCGCTTTTAATCTTAGAATTTCTTTTGCTTGAATTTCTATATCAGTTGCTTGTCCTCTTGCTCCACCTAGTGGTTGATGGATCATAATTCTTGAATTTGGTAAAGCAAATCTTTTCCCTGGAGCACCACAACTAAGCAAAAATGCACCCATTGAAGCAGCTTGACCAATACAAATAGTACTTACATCAGCTTTAATATAATTCATCGTATCATAAATACTAAATCCACTGGTTACAACCCCACCTGGTGAGTTAATATAAAGATAAATATCTTTTTGAGGATCTTCAGCCTCTAAAAACAAAAGCTGAGCTACAATAGAAGCAGCAAGATCATCATTGATCTCGCCACTTAGCATGATAATTCTATCTTTTAAAAGTCTTGAATAAATATCATAACTTCTTTCGCCCCTGCTTGTTTTTTCAACCACATAAGGTATGTATGAGCTCATTATTTTTCACTTTCTTTTTCAGTTTTCTTTTTGTCATTTTTTTTGAAAATATCAGCAAAAAGTTTTTCTTCGATTAAAGACATTTTAATAGCAGGCAATGCACCTTGTTTTTTGTAATTATCTAAATGTTCTTGCGGGTTAAAACCATATCTATAAGCTTCAAAATAAATCGCTTGGATTAATTCTTGATCGCTTACTGTAACATTTCTAAGTTTTGCTAGCTCGTCTATAATGAAAGTTAATTTTACGCTTTTTTGTGCATCTTCTTTAAAACTTTCTCTTTTTTCTTTATATTTAGCCTCATCTTTAAATTCTTTTAATTCTTCTTCGCTTAAAGTTCTCAAAGAGCTTCTAAATTGCATATCTGTTTCTTGCTCTACTATATTTCTTGGTAAAACAAAGTCAAACTTAGCTACCAAAGCTTCTGCAAATTGATTTTTAAGCTCATCATTGATAAGTTTAAAGATTTTTTCATTTTTTAGTTGCTCTTTTAATTTTGCATCTAATTTTTCAACACTTGGTTCTTTTTCTTCAGGCAACAAGCTTTTTAAAAGCTCTTCATTTAACTCAGGTAATTTAAGTTCTTGAATTTCATGAATTTTTACTTTAAATACCGCATCTTTTCCTGCTAAATGTGCTGCACCATATTCTTTTGGAAAAGTTACATTAATATCTTTTTCCTCACCTGCCTTTAAACCAATCATACCTTCTTCAAATCCTGGTATGAATTGTTTTGAACCAATTTCTAAAACATAATTTTGAGCTTTTCCGCCATCAAAAGCTTTACCATCAACAAAACCTTCAAAATCAAATTTAGCAAAATCGCCTTCTTTTAAAGCTCTTGCTTCTTTAATCGCTTCAGGAGTAGCAAATCTTTTTAATAATTCTTCTTTTTTTGCATCAATTTCTTTTTGAGTTACTTTTGGTGTATTATAAGTTGGAATTAGTTCTTCATATCCATCTAATTTTACTTCTGGTCTAAAAGATAATACCATTTGAGCCTCAATAGCGCCATCTTTTCTATCAAATTTTTCAAAATATGGCTCACCTACTAAATCTTTAGCCTCTTTTTTAACTTCTTTTAAAGCACCATCTACAGCATTTCTTAAAAGATCTTGCTCCGCATCTCTTGTAAGCTCTTTTTCATATCTTTTAAGTATAGCAGCAACAGGAACTTTTCCTGCTCTAAAACCATCCATTTTCATAGTTTTAGACGCTTTTTTAGCTAATTTTTCAACTTCTGCTTTAATAGCCCCTTGAGCAATTTTCACAGTAGCATTTGCATTTGCAAAATCAATTAGTTTTGCTGTAACTTCCATAATATTTTCCCTTTTTAAATAAAATTTTTTGATAATATACCAAAATTTTCCTTATCACTTTATATAAAAATAAAAATATGTTAAAATTTTAATTTTTGATGGAGAAAAAATGCAAGAAAAATTTGAACAATCAGTAAAAAATATGTTAGAAATTATCGGGGAAAATCCACAAAGAGAAGGGCTTTTAAAAACTCCTACTAGAGTTTTTAAGGCTTTTGAATTTTTAAATAGCGGTTATAAACAAGATCCAAAACAAATACTAAATGATGCTTTATTTGAAAGTTCAAACAATGAAATGGTTTTAGTAAGAGATATAGAATTTTATAGTCTTTGTGAACATCATCTTTTGCCTTTTTTTGGGCGCGTACATGTTGCGTATATACCAGATAAAAAAGTCGTAGGACTTAGTAAAATTCCACGCCTTGTAGAAGTTTTTGCAAGACGCCTGCAGATTCAAGAACAACTCACAGAGCAAATCGCAGAAGCACTAATGGAACATGTAGGTGCAAAAGGCGTTGGAGTGGTTATTGAAGCAAGACATATGTGTGTTGAAATGCGTGGAGTGCAAAAGGCAAATTCTACTACTAGTACTTCAGCATTAAGAGGTAGCTTTTTAAAAAGTGAAAAAACAAGAAAAGAATTTTTCACTTTAATTAACTCAGCAAAACAGGTTAGATTTTAATGGGTTTAGAAAAACTTCGTAGCAAAATTGCTTCACAAAATCTTGCCAGTGTTTTTGGACAAATTACTAAAATTTCAAGCACTAGTATAGAGATAAATGGCTTAAAAACTAGCATAGGTGATATCATTAAAATAGTTTCTAGTGAAGATGAGAGTAAAGAAGCTATGGCTATGGTGGTAGAAGTAGATGAGAATTTAAGCTATTTAAGTCCTTTTGGCTTTGTAGAAGGTTTTAAAATAGGTGATCGTGCTTTTATTAACGATGCAGGTATGCAAATAGGAGTTAGTGATGAACTTTTAGGAAGAGTGGTTGATCCTTTTATGCGACCAAAAGATGGCAAAGGACCTATTGAGGCAAGTAAATTTATGCCTATTATGCGTGCACCTATTGATGCAATGAAACGAGGTTTGATAGAGGAAGTCTTTCCAGTAGGAGTTAAAACAATAGATGCGCTTTTAACTTGTGGGGTAGGACAAAAGCTTGGGATTTTTGCAGGAAGCGGGGTTGGTAAATCAACCCTTATGGGAATGATAGTAAAAAATTCCAAAGCTCCGATTAAAGTCATAGCTTTAATCGGTGAGCGCGGTAGAGAAATTCCTGAATTTATACAAAAAAATCTTGGTGGTAAACTTGATGATACTGTCATCATCGTTGCAACAAGCGATGATAGTGCACTGATGAGAAAATACGGAGCATTTTGCGCTATGAGTGTGGCTGAGTATTTTAAAGAACAAGGTAAAGATGTGTTATTTATCATGGATAGTGTAACGCGATTTGCTATGGCTCAAAGAGAAATAGGCCTAGCTCTAGGTGAACCACCTACGACAAAAGGCTATCCGCCAAGCGTTTTAAGTCTTTTACCTCAGCTTATGGAGCGCGCAGGAAAAGAAGAAGGTAAAGGCACTATAACAGCATTTTTTACCGTGTTAGTTGATGGAGATGATATGAGTGATCCAATAGCTGACCAAAGTAGATCTATCCTAGATGGGCATATAGTGCTTAGTCGTGAACTCACTGACTTTGGAATTTATCCACCTATAAATATACAAAATTCAGCCTCAAGGGTTATGGGGGATATTATTAGTGATGAACACAAACTAGCTGCTAGAAAATTTAAACGTTTAAATTCTTTGCTTAAAGAAAATGAGGTTTTACTTAGAATCGGTGCTTATCAAAAAGGCACTGATAAAGAACTTGATCAGGCTATCGCTAAAAAAGACTTTATGCAACAATTTCTTAGTCAAAATCCTGAAGAAAGTTTTGAATTTGAAGATACTACCAATATGCTAAAAATGATTGATACGCAATAATTGGAATGATTTTTGCTCTTTTTATGATAAAAAGTCATGAAAAAAGGATGGATCATGTCAAATATAGCTTTTTTAGATCATCAACAAAGCTTGGGTTTAAAATACACCGATATTTGTCAAAATATCTTTGAAAGAGAAATTTTTACACATATGTTTTTAGAGTGTATAAGCTATCTTTTATTAGAAAATAAAGCTAAATTAAAATACTTAAAAATTATTAATTCAAAAGAAGAATTTATCGTTGAATTTAAAATCAACAATCAAAAAAAATCATTTATTATCAATGATAAAAAAATACTAAATGCAGAATTTAGTGCAAAAAGAATAACTCAAGATGAGTATGAAAGAGAAATCGCTAGAATTTATCAAATAGAAAGATATTTAAAAACACAAAGCAATCTTCAAAATTTTTCTAGCGAAATTAACACTACCATGAAAAATCTTTTTAAAGATATGGATGAATTTAAAAACTATATCGATATGCTTGAAGCAAAAGAAAACACTCACAATCACTACTTATCAAAAATTTATAATATAGCTTAATATTAACCAAACTTTGCCGATAATACTACTAATCCAAACAAAAGGAGTATGTTATGGGCGAAGTTACTAACAACCAAGCAAGTTTAATGCTTAACATTGCAACTACTATGATGAAAAAAACCATAGAAGCCAATGAAAATGCAGTAATGCAAGTACTTGAAGGCGTAAATGCAAACCCTGCTCCAACTACTACTCCTAGCACTAGTTCAGGATTGCTTGACATTTACGCTTAATTTTTCTCTTCGATTCAAAAATTTTGGCATAGCTTTTGCTTTTTTAAGGCTAAGCAATATTTTTGAAGAGAAGAGTTATGTTTGTAAATTCTAATGTCAATCCGTATCAGAATTTTGCAAATTATCCTTTTGCAAAGACTGAACACGCGGAAGAAAAAAAAGAAAATACCAATATTAAAAGTGATTTACTTGATATAAAAGGTTCTAATTTAGATTATGAAGTAAGCTATGCAAGCGAGTTTGGTTTTAGAATCAATGAGCAAGGTTTTTTTGAAAAAGATCTTAATAAAACGGCTGCTTTGCCTCTTGATTATGATATTAATATAAAAAGTATAAGAGAAATTTCAAAACAACTTATAAAGCTTGATGAAAATTTAAACTATAACAAAATAGACTTGCCAAGACTTTTAAACACTTATCACAATACGCTAAAAACCATCAATCAAGAATTTCAAAAAAATGATAATAATTTTTTAAGTAAAGCGCAAATTTCAGAATTAAATCAAGGTTATAGCTATACTTATGAAGGAAAAATTTTAAAAGTTTATGAAAATGCCAAAAGTTTACAAAATGCAAAAGAAGCAAATAAAAATCTAAATACCTTAATGCTTGATAACAAAATAGGAAACTTTGCATTCAATGCGAGCATTGAAAACACGGCTAGTAATCCTATCATAAGACCTTATCTAAACCGACAAGGCGAAGTTTCTAAAAGTGGATTATTGCTTAATTATATTTATCATGATTTAAAAGAACAAAATAATCAAAAGGCCAATTTCTTTTTAACTCCTATTGAGTTAGATATGTCTTCTAATGTAAATTTTCAAAAACTCATGAGAGGTCAAATGAGCATGCAAGATTATCTAAGTGAAAACAATAAAGAAAAAATGAGTTTTGATTTATATTTATATATCAATGGAGTAGATAAAAACAACACCACAGAAGATAAACTTTCAGTTTTCTTTCAACAATACATTAACTATCAACACAGTATCAACATGCAAGAATTCGCTAATTCAAGTTCTATTTATAGTCTTTATAGTGAGCAAATTAGCAAAGATTTTGAAGCTTTAAAAAAAGAGTTTAATCAAAATGATTCTAATATCGATCTTGAAAAAATTAATACTCAAAAAGAACTTTTAGATACTCAATTTTTAGAAAATCGCAAAAGACAAGCAAGCATTAATAAAATTTTACACTCATATTTAAATGCAATGGCTTAACTTGTGCTAAAATAATAAAAAATTTTACACAAGTTAAATCCATTTAGTTTAATGTTAAATTTAACATTTTAGTGTATATTAACAAAAAAGATAAAAATTATCCTAATTAAAGGAGTGTAATTTTGAAAGTATATTTAGATAATAATGCAACAACACAACTTGCACCAGAAGCTTATGAGCTTATGAAACCTTTTTTAAAAGAACATTATGGTAATCCAAACAGCCTTCATCAATGGGGTAGTGCAACCCACCCTGCTTTAAAAGAAGCTATGGATAAACTTTATGCAGGACTTGGGGCAAGCGATTTAGATGACATCATTATCACTTCCTGTGCCACAGAGAGTATCAACTGGGTATTAAAAGGTGTGTATTTTGATAGAATTTTAAATAGCGATAGAAATGAAGTAATTATTTCTAGTGTAGAACATCCTGCAGTAGCAGCTAGTGCTATGTTTTTAAAATCTTTAGGAGTAAAAGTCATAGAACTTGGCGTTGATCATGAGGGTGTTTCTAGTGTAAAAGATCTAAAAGAAGCTATTTCAGATAAAACTGCCCTAGTAAGCATTATGTGGGCAAATAATGAAACTGGTATGATTTTTCCTATAGAAGAAATGGCTCAAATTGCTCATGAATATGGAGCATTATTTCATACTGATGCAACTCAAGCTGTTGGGAAAATCAAGGTTAATTTTGCAAAAGCTGGGGTTGATTTTGCTTCATTTTCTGCACATAAATTCCATGGTCCAAAAGGTGTAGGTGGACTTTATATTAAAAAAGATATAGAATTAACTCCGCTTTTACATGGTGGTGAGCATATGGGTGGTAGAAGAAGCGGAACTTTAAATGTGCCATATATTATAGCAATGGCAGAAGCTTTAAGAATTGCAAATACTATGCTTGATTTTGAAAACTCACACATTAGAAGATTAAGAGATAAATTAGAAGATTTAATTTTAGCTATGCCTGATACAAGTGTAGTTGGAGATAGATCAAGAAGGGTTCCTAATACCATCTTAGCAAGCATTAAAGGCGTAGAAGGCGAGGCTATGCTTTGGGATTTAAACAAAAATGGTATAGCAGCAAGCACTGGTTCAGCCTGTGCTAGCGAAGCACTTGAGAGCAATCCTATCATGGAGGCAATTGGTGCTGAAAACGATTTAGCTCATACTGCCCTAAGACTTTCTTTATCAAGATTTAATACAGAAGATGAAATTGATTATGCAGCAGAGCAAATAAAAAAAGCAACGCAAAGACTTAGAGCAATCTCAAGTACTTATGCATATAAGCCTGAAAATATTTAAAGGATAAAAAATGGCAAAGAATAATTTAATTGGTGGATCAATTTGGGATGAGTATTCTCAAAAAGTACAAGATAGAATGAATAACCCTCAACATATGGGCGAATTCACACAAGAAGATGCACAAAAAGCAAATGCAAAACTTATTGTTGCAGATTTTGGAGCTGAAAGCTGTGGTGATGCAGTTAGGCTTTATTGGTTGGTAGATGAAAAAACTGATAAAATCATTGATGCTAAATTTAAAAGCTTTGGCTGTGGTACAGCAATAGCAAGTAGTGATACTATGGTTGATCTTTGTATAGGTAAAACCGTGGATGAGGCTGTAAAAATTACAAATTTAGATGTTGAATTTGCTATGAGAGATAATCCTGAAACTCCTGCAGTTCCACCGCAAAAAATGCACTGCTCAGTTATGGCTTATGATGTTATCAAACAAGCTGCGGCGCATTATAAAGGTGTTAATCCTGAGGATTTTGAAGATCAAATCATAGTTTGTGAGTGCGCTAGGGTAAGCCTTGGAACCATTAAAGAAGTAATCAAACTAAATGATTTACATACAGTAGAAGAAATCACACAATTTACCAAAGCAGGTGCTTTTTGTAAATCTTGCGTTAAGCCTGGAGGACATGAGAAAAAAGATTATTATCTTGTAGATATTTTAGCTGAAACTAGAGCTGAAATGGAAAGAGAAAAGCTAAAAGATCAAAGTAAAACAGATATTGCTTTTGATGATATGACCATGGTTAAACAACTAAAAGCAGTAGAAGCTGTTTTAGATAGCGATGTGCGTCCTATGCTACACGGTGATGGTGGAGATTTAGAAGTAATTGATATCCAAAAAAGTGACAATAAAAATATAGATATATACATACGTTATCTTGGAGCATGTAGCGGCTGTTCAAGTGGGAGTGGTGCAACCTTATATGCTATAGAAAATATCTTACAAGAAGAACTTAGTCCAAATATACGCGTTATACCTGTTTAAGCAGTTTTTCTGCTTAAACTTTAAATTTCAAGCCTTTTTATGTTAAAATAACATGTTAATAAAAATTTAAAAAGGCTATTTATGCAAAGACTTCAAACCTTTGTTAAAAGTGAAACTTTTCCTGGTGTTTTACTAATATTTTTTACCGTACTTGCACTCATTTTACAAAATAGTTCTTTAACGGATCAATATACTAACTTTTTAAATATTCCTTTTGGCTTTCAAGCTGGAAGTTTAGAAATTTTCAAACCTTTACTTTTATGGATTAATGATGGACTTATTGCAATCTTTTTCTTTGCTATAGGACTTGAATTAAAATATGAAGTAACAAGAGGGCAACTCAATAGTATAAAGGCTATGTCTTTACCTGTATTTGCTGCACTTGGCGGTATGATAGTGCCTGCTTTGATTTTTGCGTTTTTTAACTATAAGGATCCTTTTGCTTTGCAAGGTTGGGCTATACCAACGGCTACTGATGTAGCTTTTGCGGTTGGTATTTTAATGCTTTTAGGCAAAAGAGTACCTACTTCTTTAAAATTATTCTTACTTTCTTTAGCTATTTTTGATGATTTAGGCGCGATTATTGTAATTGCTTTATTTTATACAAGCGAACTTTCAGTTTTTGCTATGATTGCTGCTTTAGTGTGTATTCTAGCGCTTTATTTGTTAAATCACTTCCATGTTACTAAAAAATCTTTTTATATCATCATAGCTATAGTATTTTGGATAAGCATGCTAAAAAGTGGGGTGCATGCAACTTTGGCAGGTGTGATTACTGCTTTATTTATACCACTTCAAACAAAAAGCGGTGAGTCTTTTTTAAAAGAAATAGAACACGACTTAGCACCTTGGGTGAGTTATTTCATCTTGCCTATTTTTGCTTTTGCAAATGCGGGAGTTGATTTAAAAGATATGGATCCAAGTTTTATGTTTTCTTCGGTTAGCTTAGGTATTATTTTAGGATTATTTTTAGGAAAACAAATTGGAGTATTTTTATTTTCATATATTAGCATAAAACTAGGACTAGCAAAACTTCCACAAAATGTTAATTTCAAACAACTTTACGGGGTTTGTATACTCACAGGTATAGGTTTTACTATGAGCTTTTTTATAGATGGCCTAGCTTATCAAAATAGTGATATTTTTGCATATTCAGACAAACTTGCAATTTTAGTAGCTTCATTATTAAGCGCTATAGTTGGATATGTTTACCTAAAACTTATTTATAGTTTTAAAAAATGAAATTAAGAAGTTTCCAAAACTTTTTATCACTTGAAATTTTAGGAGGATTGTTGCTTTTGTTAGCAACGATCTTTGCCTTACTACTTAAAAATAGCCCTTATGGACAACACTATATAGATTTTTTAAGTGTAGAAATGGGTGTAAAAGTAGGTTCCTGGGAACTTTTTAAGCCTTCTTTATTGTGGATTAATGATGGTCTTATTGCAATCTTTTTCTTTGCCATAGGGCTTGAATTAAAAAAAGAATTTGTTCAAGGAGAGTTTAAAACTCTTAGTAATATTACCCTACCCTTAATGGCTGCTATAGGCGGTATAGTTGTGCCTGCTTTGATATTTTGTGCTATCAATTTTAATGATGCTTATGTTTTAAAAGGTTGGGCTATACCAACGGCAACTGATACTGCATTTGCCCTAGTTATACTTACAATGCTAAAACAACGCATACCAAGTTCTTTAAAAATATTCTTAGTATCTTTAGCGATTTTTGATGATGTAGGAGCTATTTTAATCATTGCTATTTTTTATACAGGAGAGCTTTCAACTTTAGCTTTTTTTGTTGCTATTTGCTGTATTGTGGGTCTATTTTTACTTAATCGCTTGGGCAATGAAAGAAAATCATTTTATTATATACTTGGAGCATTACTTTGGCTTAGTGTATTAAAAAGTGGAGTGCATGCAACTTTAGCAGGTATCATCACAGCTTTATTTATACCTGTATATACAAAAAACAACCATGCTTTATTAGAAGAAATCGAGCATGGTTTAAAATTTTGGATAGCTTTTATAATACTACCGCTTTTTGCTTTTGCCAATGCAGGGGTTGATCTTTCAAAAATTGAAGTACATATGCTATTTAGCGGTGTAAGTGTAGGGATTTTCTTAGGTTTGTTTGTTGGAAAACAACTAGGTGTATTTGGCTTTGCTTATATGGCAATTAAATTTAAACTTGCAAAACTACCAAAAGATGCTAATTTTAAACAACTCTATGGAGTTTGCATACTCACAGGTATAGGTTTTACCATGAGCTTTTTTATAGACGCACTTGCCTATGAAGTGAGTGATATATTTAATTTTGTGGATAATTTTGCTATTTTGCTAGCTTCTTTAGTTTCAGGAGTATTTGGTTATTTTTATCTACGCTTTGTAAAATAATTAAGTTTTTTTTAAATTAAATAAGATATAATTTCATTTCTTATTTAATATTTGGCCCATTCGTCTAGCGGTTAGGACATCGCCCTTTCACGGCGGTAACACGAGTTCGAGTCTCGTATGGGTCACCACTTTTTAACTTCTAAATACAAAAATTGATTATAAATTCTGGCATTCCATAAGGAGATTTCATTTGTGCATATAATAAATATATCAGACAAAAAAGAACTGTCAATAAAAGCTTCCAAATGGTTTTCTGAAAAATGGGGTATAGATGAAAAAATTTATTTTGAAAGCATAGAAAGTAGCTTTAACAGTCAAACTATTCCTCAATGGTATTTAGTTTTAGATAAAAACTCTATTATAGCTGGAGCTGGAATTATACAAAATGATTTTCACAACAGAAAAGATTTGGAGCCAAATTTATGTGCTTTATATGTTGAAGAAAATTACAGAGGAAACAAATTAACTAATCAATTATTAAAATTTATAAAAAATGATTTGAAAACAAAAAATATAAATAAATTTTACCTACTGACAGAACTTGTAGGATTTTATGAAAAATATGGTGGAATTTTTATTGAAAATATTATGGATAATGAAGCTTGTTCTTTAAGAGTTTATAAGATAGAATTTTAACTTTCTTTATTTTCTCCATCCTTAAAAGAAAATATAGGCAAACTTAAACCATAATATATAGCCAAAAGTCTTGCTATGGTTCCTACAATCAATGAAACAAGAATTACCCATAACTCATCTACGCCTAAAATATACAATATATAATACAAAGCCCCTGTTAATATAGCAACACCCGCATAAATTTCTTTTTGAAATACAAGTGGTATCCTAGCGCATAGTATATCTCTTAATATCCCACCAAATACACCAGTAATCACAGCTGAACTCACAGCCACTATAAAACCATACCCCATTTGTATTGCAATTTGTGCACCTAAAACACTAAAAACAACCAAACCTATAGCATCTAAAATCAAAAAAAGTTTTTCAAGCCTTATAACATATTTGGCAATTTTTGTTGTAATCATAGCTGCAACACAAATTAAAATCACATATTCAGGAGTTTTAATCCAAGTTAGCGGATGATGATCAAGTAAAATATCTCTAATCGAACCTCCACCAATAGCTGTTACCAAAGCTATAAATATTACTCCAAAAAGATCCATTTTATGCCTTCCTGCAGCAATAGCTCCTGTCATTGCATCAACAGTAATTCCGATAATATAAAGTATAGTTAAAAGCATAATGAGTTTTTAAAAAACCCTTGTTAAAACAAGGGTTAATTTTTACTTACGATATCAATGATATTTTGAGCTACTTTTTTAGCAATAGGCTCAACAAATTCAGCAGGAGAGGTAAATCCTACGCAAGAGCAGTTAATCTCACCTAAAACATATTTATCTTTACCATTTTCATCTGTATCTAAAATAAAATCAGCAGTCCAAATCAAAGGAATATCATAATTTCCAAGTTTTGAACGAATTTCAGGTAAGGTTGCTAAAAACCAATCAACCAATCCTTGCCAATCTTTTGGCTCATCATATCTATATTTTGCACCTGAAAAAAGTGTAGCAGAGAATGCATCAGCACCTTCTGCAGGCTTTTTATGTACTACATAAATTGGAGTATGATAAAGCATTAAAATTCTAATTTCACCTTCTTTAATACGCGGTAAGAAAGTCATATCTACAAGCATACCATTATCACCTATAATGTATTGCTCACAAAAGTCCATAAACTCACCAAGTTCTCTTTCTTCTGTGTGATTATCTTTTGCTTCTGTGCATTTGATTTTTGCATTTAATGGCACGCTCACAGCTCCTGCTGGTAACTCATCTATCAATCTTACACGCCAAATTCCCTCACCTGTTGAGCCACGATTTTGTTTTAAAACCCTCTCACCCTTTGCTAAAGTTTTTGGAAAACTTTCTTTAAAAGTTTTGATATCATAATACGCATAAGTATCTTCAGGTACTAAAGCTGTTTTATTAAGCTTGGTAAGTGCATCTTTAGCGCCATATCCTATCATCGCATCAGGATGAGGCATACCTATAACACCATTTGCGCAAAGTTTTCTGAGCATATCAAAATACTCATTTTCTTCTTTTAAATTTCCTGGGTTGATTCTAGAAACATAAGCATCAGCATTGTTTTTTACATATTCATAAATTTCATCTTTTTTCTCTACTTCAAAAAAGATAACCTCAGCATTCCAACCTTGTTCTTTTAAGGCATTTACCATAGGCATAGTATCTTTTCTATGACCATCCTCACCTTTATCGCTACCACCTCTAACTTCAAAAAACACAATATTTTTTTTCATATTTCTCCCTTTTTAAAGATATTTTATCATCATATCTAAATAAGTATTAAATTTTTATTTATTTTTTACATAAACTCGTTGTAAATTTTGCAAATTTGAACTTGCATTTAAAAGCAAAGCATCAGCCATGCAAATTGCCACCATAGCATTTACTACAACACCACCTCTTATACCCACACAAGGATCATGCCTGCCTTTTAACTCATGTATAATATTTTCTCCTTGAATATTTTGTGTTTGTTGGGGTAAAAATATAGAGGGCGTTGGTTTAAAATATGTTTTTATATCAATAAAATCCCCATTAGAAATTCCACCTAAGATCCCACCGCTATGATTGCTTAAAAACACTCCATCTTTTAGCTCATCATTATTTTGACTTCCATATATATAGCTACTTTGAATACCGCTTCCTATTTCTATAGCTTTAACCGCATTGACTCCCATAATTGCATGAGCAAGTTTAGAATCAAGCTTATCATACAAAGGCTCACCTAAGCCTTTTATAGGGTTTTTCACTCTAGTAAAAACTCTAGCACCTATGCTGTTTTTAGCTTTTTTAGCTTTTAAAATTTCATCTTTAAAACTTTGCTCTAAATTTTTATCTAAAGCATAAACTTCACTATTTTTAGCATAATCAAAATCAAACTCATCATTACTAAGCTTGCTATCAATACTTCCTACCCCAAAAACCCCACTCATTATCTCTATGTCAAATTCTTTTAAAAGCATTTGTGCCACAGCTCCTGCTGCTACTCTTGCTACACTTTCTCTAGCACTAGCTCTTCCACCGCCTCTATAATCTCTAATGCCATATTTGTGATAATAAGTAAAATCAGCATGCGCAGGACGAAATACATCTTTTTCATAATCTTTTGAGCGTGTATTTTCATTATACACCAAAACACTTATAGGAGTTCCTGTTGTATAACCCTCAAAAACCCCACTTAAAACTTGAGCTTTATCTTCTTCTTTTCTAGGGGTGCTAAATTTATTTTGACCTGGTTTTCTTTTATCTAACATTTCTTGCAAAAAATCAAAGTCAAACTTTACTCCTGCTGGCATACCATCTATCACACAACCTATAGCTTGACCATGAGATTCACCAAAGCTTGTAAATTTAAATCTTACTCCGAAACTATTCATAGTTTTCCTAATTTTTCAAGTGCGATTTTAGCACATTGTTGTTGGGCTTCTTTTTTACTACCTGCTGTAGATCTTGCTACTTCTATGCCTTGAATTTTCACTGCGATTTCAAATTGCTTTTTATGATCAGGCCCAAAAGCCTTTACTACAATATACTCAGGTGTGCCTGCCATATTTGCCTGTGTAATTTCTTGAAGTCTTGTTTTATAGTCTTTAAACAAACTTTGTGTATCAATATGCGGATAAACTTCATTAAGCAAATTTAATGCTATATTTTTAGTTTTTTCAAAACCTATTTCTAAATACAAAGCCCCCATTAGTGCTTCAAAAGCATCAGAAAGTATAGAAGGTTTATTGCGTCCATCGTTATTTTCTTCTGCAATAGACATAAAAATACATGCTCCAAGATCAAGTTTTTGCGCTAAAGTTGCAAAAGATTTTTCATTCACCAAAGCTGCTCTAAGTTTAGAAAGATTTCCTTCTGAGTCTTTTTGAAATTTAAAAAACAAAAACTCCCCTACTACTAAATCCATTACAGCATCACCTAAAAACTCTAATCTTTCGTTATTATAAGGCTTTTTATAGCTTTTATGCGTCAAAGCTTCGATAAGCAATTGCTCATTTTTAAAATGATAATTTAATCTTTCTTGGAGTTTTTTAAGCATTTATTGACCTTTCTTCTTGGAGCTTTAAGGCTGCATTTCTTGCTAGCTCATCACAACGCTCATTTAATTCATGGCCATTGTGTGCTTTGATCCAAAAAGCAGTTATTTTATGATCTTTAGCTACATTTAAATACTCTTTCCAAAGATCAATATTTTTTTTACCCTTAAAATCTTTTTTTACCCAACCTTCAAGCCATTCATTAATACTTTGTACCATTAAATTTGAATCTGTGTATAACTTTACCTCACATGGTTCTTTTAAAGCTTTCAAAGCCTCTATAATAGCCATTAATTCCATACGGTTGTTTGTTGTATTCTCACACGCTCCGCTTTGTTCTTTTTGATGATTTTTATAAGCTAAAACATAAGCCCACCCTCCAAAGCCAGGGTTATTTAAGCAAGAACCATCAGTATAAATTTCAATATTTTTCAAGCTTTTACCTCATAATAAATCTCGCATTTTCCAAATTCATAACAAAATGGACAATGATAAAAAAACAAAGGACTTTGATTTTTACAATTATTACACACATAAGTAAAGCTAAGATTTGCACTTAGCTTATTATCGTTTAAAATTTTTAAAATTTTTAGTTTATGATTTTTGATAGGAATAGCTTTTGTGCTTAAATTTTTTGCATAAAAAAACTCATGGTATTTTTCATCTTCAAGATTAAGCGGACTTTTGCATTCATTAAGCAAATCAATGACATTTTCAAATTGAGGCATTTGAGTAAGTTTATCTTTATAATGCAAAAAGCAAAGTCTTAAAATATACTCATTATCCTTGCTCAAAGCTAAAATTTCTTTTAGTTTTTGTTTTTGCTCTTTAGAACTTGCTTGAATTTTTAAAGCTTTTATCAAGGCTTTTTCTGCATATATATTTTCTCCTAGCTCAAACAAACACTCTAAAACATCTAAAACCTTGTCATAATCTTTGAGTTTTAAATAAACAATTTTTAAAAGTTTTAAGCTTTCTTTATTGCGTGCTTTAATTTTTAAGGCATTTAACAAAGCTTCTACACTACGCTCTAAAAATCCTGCTTTTAGATAAACTTGTGCTAGTGAAAAAAAGATAAATTCTTTTTGGCTTGCTTCATTTGCTTTTTGCAAAGCTATGAGATAAATCCCCACAGCTTTTTCAAATTCACCACTTTTGGTAAAAATTTGAGCTAAGAAATTTAAATTTTCTATGCTTAAATTGGCATTTTTTAAAATTTGTTGGTGTGTGGAATTAATTTCAAATTTTTTTACAAAACGATCAAGTTTGCTTTTTTGGTCTTTACTTGCAACAATACGCCATATATAATGTGAGCTAGCTATGATAAAAACCAAAGCAGTTAAAACAATAAGACCAAATAAAGGATCGCGGTATTCTACAAAGAAAAAATCCATAACCTTACAACTTAATTTTCAAATTTATAACAATTATAGCTAAATGCTTATATAATTTTCTTTAAGGTTTAAAGATGATAGAACAAGCAAGTATAGAACAACTTTTACAAAAAACAGATATTGTTGATATCATAGCTCATTATGTTGAAGTAAAAAAACAAGGCTCAAGCTATGTTTGCATTTGTCCTTTTCATGATGATAAAAATCCTAGTATGCATATTAATTCTATTAAAGGATTTTATCATTGTTTTGCATGCAAGGCTGGGGGTAATGTTTTTAAATTTGTAATGGATTATGAGAAATTAAACTTTGTTGAAGCAGTGGAAAAAGTTGCTTCATGGAGTAATTTTTCACTTACTTATACCTCGCAAAAACAAGATAATAAAAAATCCATCATTCATATCTTACCTACTCTTAATGCTTTTTATAAGCAAAACTTAGCTAAAAACAAAGAAGCTTTAACTTATCTTTATAAAAGAGGTTTAAATGATGAGGATATTAGAACCTTTGAACTAGGCTTTGCACCAAGTTCTAATGAAACACTAAGACTTTTACAAAATGAGCAAATCACTCAAGAAGAAGCTTTAGAGGTAGGTGCGATAAAACAAAATGAAAATGGCGCTTATGCAAGTTTTATCAACCGCATTACTTTTAGCATTTATGATCATAAAAATTTACTCATAGGCTTTGGTGGTAGAACTTTAGATGAAAACAATATGGCAAAATACGTTAATTCTCCTCAAAGCAAACTTTTTGATAAATCACGCGTTTTTTATGCACTCAATTTAGCAAAAGATACCATTTATAAACAAAAAGAAATGATAATTTGCGAGGGCTATATGGATGCTATAGCCTTTCATAAAGCAGGATTTAAAAATGCTGTGGCAGTTTTAGGAACAGCTTTGGGTGAAAATCACATACCTTTGATAAAAAGATTAGAAGCAAGGGTGATTTTGTGTTTTGATAATGATAATGCAGGGCTTAATGCTGCTGTGCGTTCAGCACATTTGCTAAGTTTAGCAAAAATTGATGGAAAAGTAGTCTTAATAGAAGGTGGAAAAGATCCGGCCGAACTTGTAGCAAGCCATCAAGAAAAATTACTTTTTAATATTTTAGAAAAAGGCATAGAGCTTGGAGAATTTTATATAAGAAGTTTGATTGCAAGTTGTGATTTAAGCTCAGCGCTTAGTAAGCAAAAGGCTTTAGAAGAGGTACAAAAATACACTTTTAATCTTGAGCCTTTAGTGGCAAATTCTTACACTACCTTAGTAGCAAATCTTTTGGGTGTAAATATTAATGATATTAAACTTTCTAAAAATACAAGAAAAATAAGCTTCATTAATCCTATAAAACAAAGTAAAATCAATAATATAAGCGAGTTAGAGCTTTTGAAATTTTTATATGAAAATAATGAAACCATAGGGCTTTTTAAACTTTTAAGCGCAAAAGAATATTTTTTACACCAAGATATTACTAAAGCTATTTTAGAGCAAAAAAACTTTAAAGATCCTAGCATAAGAGAGCTTTATGAATTTGAAAATATCAAAAACTTAAACAATTTAGAAGAATTTTTATATGCTATTTGCAAGATCAACCTTGCATATTTTAATAAATTAAAAAGTTTAAATTTAAAACAAGCCTTTAAAAAACAAATTTATAATTTACTCAATCAAAATTTAGAAAAAATCAAAAAAAGCTATCAAAATGATGAAGTTTTTTTTAATCACTTGATAGAAGTTTTAAAAAGCGTGCATTTTTTAGATGATGAGGAAAGCTTGGAATTATTTTTAAATAGACTACAAAAAAATATCAAAGATAAAAAAGCAATTCATTATAACTTTGAAGAAGAAGTTTTTTAAATAAAAACTTGCACAAAAATTAAAAAATATTCATTACAATATGCCAAAAATTTCGAAAGGAAAAAATGAAAGCATTAGCACTTTTTAGTGGCGGGCTTGATTCTATGCTTGCTATAAAACTCATAAGCTCTCAAGGCATAGAAGTAAAAGCTTTAAATATCAATATAGGCTTTGGTGGCACAAGCGATAAAAGCGAACTCATGGCAAAACGCGCTGCTATGGCAGGGGCTAGTTTTGAAATGATAGATGCAAGAAATGCTTATTTACAAGAAGTTTTATTTAACCCTCAATATGGATATGGAAAGCATTTTAATCCTTGTATAGATTGTCATGCTTTTATGTTTAAAACTGCTCTTTCAATGTTAAAAGATGAAAATGCAAGTTTTATCATCACAGGAGAAGTAGTTGGTCAACGCCCAATGAGCCAAAGAAATGACGCTATGGCCAAGGTTAAAAAACTAGCACTTGATGAAGAAGATTTAATCTTGCGTCCAATGTGCGCTAAAAATTTACCTTTAACTAAACCTGAGCGTGAGGGTTGGGTTGATAGAGAAAAGTTAGAAAATATAAGTGGAAGAAGCAGAAAGAGACAACTTGAACTAGCTGCCAAATTTGGTTTTGAAGATTTTGAAAGTCCAGGCGGTGGATGTTTGCTTACACTTGAGAGCTTTTCTAATAAAATCAAAGATTTCATTAAATTTGATAAAAATATGCAAGTTAATGATGCTCAACTTTTAAAATACGGACGCCACTTAAGACTTCCAAATGGCTCTAAAATGATAGTAGGTAGAAATGAGCTAGAAAATCAATTTTTAAAAGAATTAAAAACTCAAAAATACGAAGAATTAAAACTTTTTGATTTAATAGGTGCTTATTCTTTGGTGGATGAAAACATCAATCCACAAGATCTTGAACTTGCTCTAAGCATAGCACTAACTTATGCTAAAACTCAAAATAATACAAAATACAAAATAGGCTTTAAAGATAAAATTTTCCAAAGCATGGCTTTTGAAGATAAAAATAAAATTCAAGAATATTTTATAAATTAAACTACCCTTTAAAGGGTAGTTTTTTAGAATTTCTTTCTTCTAACCTCTGCTACAATATCAGCTGACATAGAATCAACTTCATTAGCTACAGAATTAGTCGCATGAGCAATTTGTGAGTTTTCTTTAGTTAAACCATCAATTACTGAAACAGATTGATTAATTTGTGAAATTCCTAAAGC
>NZ_JANQCZ010000013.1:0-33151 GCF_024723605.1 Campylobacter sp. LMG 17559 | reverse complement strand
CATCTTCAATATCGCTAGCACCTTCTATGAAAGGAAACGGAGAACATGGATACTTATTATCTGTTAAAACCATCATTGTTAGAATCTATCGCTAAATTATCTCTTAGCTTTTGGAATGGTAATTTCAATAAATGATATATTGTCACAATATATACTAAAAATCCAAAAGAAAGTAGTATATTATAATGCAACATAACACTATTTAAAAAATTTTCAACTACATTTTTTATACTTCAATTAGTATTTACACTTTTTGAATTTGTATTTTGGTTAATACTTGTGTTTTGCTCCCACAGCCTATCAAGCATAACATTAAAAAGCTTAGTGGTATTAGTTTCATTGCTTTTGGATATATAGTTTTTAACATCATCAACCCTTGTTTTGATTTGATTTTTTTGAGTATTTACATGAAAGAGTGCTTTTAGCTCTTGCTCGTGTCTTATTTTAAGCTCCTGAGTAATCCTCGTGAGTTCATTATTTACACCCAAAGCTAAATTTAAATCACTTTGACTTTTTTCTAATTTTGCGTTTGTGCTATCTAGCTTAAGATATAAAAATACATTAAGCATAAGCATTAATGCTAAAGCAATATAAAGCTTTGCATTGTTAAATAAAAATGACATATTATTTGTAGTTTAAAGTAGGTTTTTGTATAATACTTTCAAGGGTTAGCCGTAGGTCTGACCCCCTATGGCTTAATCTAACCCTAGAAAGTAGGTGATTAAATTTGAGCTATATAATCCACATAATCTTTATAATTATACTACTAAGTATGATTATAGTCAAGGCTTATTAACCTTGTCCCCTTTTTTAGGGGGATTATGTGGTAACCTACTCTAAGCTTACTCCTTTCTAAAATTTATTCGTGATTTCTAATTTTATATTTGTGATTTCTAATTTTATATTTGATAAATTTTGCTGATATAGCAAATCATATAATTTTTTACAAGCTTGTCTGCTTTGACCGACACTTTCACCACTCTTAGTTAAACCTAGTAAAATATAATATTCTGTATTCTAATAATTATATATTTATCATCTTTTACTCTCAAACATTGCTTTCTAAACAAACTTTCATTTCCAAACTATAAGTTTTACAGCGTTTATAAACTAGACTTTATTTATTTATAAAGCAATTGTTGTTAATATTTTTAAAAAATTTAGAGAAAAATCATGAAAGATCTTAAAAAATACATTGCAAATTCCAAACTAACACGCCTTGAAGTTTTTGTTTATAGCCTTATAAACCTCATCATTTTCCTCACAATCAACAGCAAGACTACCCAAATAAGGATACAACAAATACCCCCGCCGGAGCTGTATCAAATACCATAGTTAGTTTGGTTTTTGGAAAATTTTCTTTCATAAAAGCTAAAAATTCATCTCTAGCTTTATAATCTGTCTTGTCTTTGTCAAGCAAATCACCATGTTTTGTTTTATTGACATGAAAATAATTGTTTGGAGTGTTAAAACACATCCAAAAAGATTTTTTACCTTTCTGGATAGTATAATCTTGAATAGTCTCAAGTGCTAAAGCCATTTTTTATCCTTTTTATATTGTATTGATATAACTATACTGTATAAAATGGACTTTTAATGTCTATATTTTAACCTTTACATTTTTGAGCTATCACATCCATAGCTTCTTGTGAGAGAACAAAATTTGTATGATAAAGCAAGCAACTACCCATATCAAGTACTTTTAGTACAAGCTTTTTGTTATTAGTATCTTTTGGATTGTGCCTTGTATTAGCTAGATCATAAATTTCATACACCATATCTTTACTAAGCTTGTTAATATCAAGTTCTATGATATTTTCTTCAAATTTCATAGGTTCTTGTGTAAATTCTTCTTTATTTTCTTTTTTTGTAAAGCTTTTTTTCTTACTAAAAGATTTTAGCTCATTTTCCTTTGCTTCTTCTAGGGTGTAAATTTCATTTAAACTAAAGCTTAAGTCATTGTCGTTGTTTTTATATCTTAGTAAAAAGGCAAAGGCTTCATCTTTGCTTTCTTTAAAAAGTGCTTCAACTTTTTCTACTTGAGCTTCAAAAATAATCATATCAAAAGAAGAATAAAAGTCTAAAACCACAGCCTTAGCATATCTTTTACCACTTTTACTCATCATTGATTTAAAATCTTCAATCTTTCCTACAACCAAAAGCTCACCCTCGCCTTTGAGTGTTTCAAAGTCCATACTTTTAAAATACTCTATGCCTTCTATTTGACTTGCAAATTTATCCAAAGGATGGCCTGATACATAAATTCCTAAAATTTCTTTTTCATAGCCTAGTTTTTCCATTAGTTCAAATTCTACTTTGCTATCATGAAGCCCTACTTTGATATCTGCAGCTATTTCTTCTTCTCCAAAAAGTGAAGCAGTGGAGTTTCTTTTAACTTCAGCGATTTTTCTACTTGTTTCTGAAATAAGCTCAAGATTATCCACCAAACATTTTCTAGTATAGCCAAACTCATCAAAAGCACCTGATTTAGCTAAATTTTCTATGGTTTTTTTATTAATCTTAGTAGGATCAATCGAACTTATAAAATCATCAAAATCACTAAAGCCCTCTTCCTTGCGAATAGCCATGATATTTTCTATCGCAGGAATTCCCACACTCTTAATCGCTCCAAGCCCATAAATAATAGCTTCAGAACCATCTTCAAGCTTAGTTGCGCTAAATTCTCTTTGGGCTTTGTTAATACTTGGTGGCAAAAGCTTGATATTCATTCTTTTCATTTCTTCAATGTATTTTGCGACCTTGTCTACATTGCTTTCTTCACTTGTTAAAAGCGCAGCCATAAACTCACTTGGATAATAAGTCTTTAAATACGCTGTTTGAAAGGTTATAAGTGCGTAAGCAGCTGAGTGAGATTTGTTAAAACCATATTCAGCAAATTTCAAAATAAGTTCAAACAAATCATCAGCCTTTTTCTCATCATAACCTTGTTTTTTAGCTCCTTCTAGATACTCTGCTTTAAGATTATCTAAAATTTCTCTTTTTTTCTTACCCATAGCACGGCGCACATTATCAGCCCCACCTAAAGAAAAACCACCGATTTTTTGCACTATTTGCATAACCTGCTCTTGATAAACTATAACTCCATAAGTATTTTCAAGTATAGGTTTTAAATCTTCAAATGCATAAGTAGCAGCCTTTCTACCATGTTTGATATCGATAAAATCATCCACCATCCCACTATCAAGTGGCCCTGGTCTATATAAAGCTAAAACCGCGATTAAATCTTCAAATCTTTCAGGCTTTAACCTAGCATTCAAACTTTGCATACCGCCTGATTCTATTTGGAAAATGCCCAAGGTATTTCCACTTTGTATGGTTTTATAAACCTTAGGATCATTCATATCAATCTTTTCCCAAATTACATCTTTACCATAGCGCTTTTTTACTAGCTTAATCGCATTATCAATTACCGTAAGAGTTTTTAAACCCAAAAAGTCAAATTTGATTAAATCTACATCTTCAAGATATTCTTTAGAATACTGCGTAACCAAATGACGCTCATCATTTTTGCTTTGTCTAAAAAGAGGAGCTTTATTCCACAAAGCTTCATTAGATATCACAACCCCTGCTGCGTGCATACCTGCATTTCTATTTAAACCCTCCAGTGCCTTAGCAAAATCCCAAACTTGACGTCCTTTTGGATGAGAATTTACAAATTCAGCTATTTTTGGCTCTTGCTCATAAGCTTTTTCTAAAGTGATTTTTAGCTCTTCAGGAACTAATTTTGCCAAAGCATCTGCATCAGGTATGCTCATATCACAAACCCTAGCCACATCACGGATTACACCTTTTGCTAAAAGCTTACCAAAGGTAATGACTTGTGCAACCTTTTCAGCTCCGTATTTATCAATAACATAATCAATTACTTCCCCTCTTCTATCTTGGCAAAAATCCACGTCAATATCGGGCATTGATACACGCTCAGGATTTAAAAATCTCTCAAAAAGAAGATTATAAGGTATAGGATCTAAATCTGTAATCTTCAAACAATATGAAACCAAACTCCCTGCTGCACTCCCACGCCCTGGGCCAACTGGTATATCTTTTTCCTTAGCTGCAGCGATAAAATCATGAACGATAAGCATATAACCTGAAAATTTCATATTTTTAATAATACTAATTTCTAAATCAAGCCTATCTTTATACTCTTGATGTTTACTCTCATCGATAAATTGAAGTCTTTCCTCTAAGCCCTTTTTACAAAGATATTCAAAAACTATATCATCATTATCAAAGCTAAATTCTTGATCTTCTTGACTTAAACTTAAGCCATATTTTTTCGCATATTCACGGGTAAATTTAAAATTTGGTGGTGTTGGATCGCCTAGTTTTAATTCTAGATTGCATTTATTAGCTATTTCTTGAGTATTTTCAATGGCTTCAGGAATATCAGCAAAAAGCTCGCTCATTTGCTCTGGTGTTTTTACATAAAACTCATGTACTTCATGTCTTAAACGCCCTGGATCATCAAGCTTAACCCCCATAGCTATACACATAAATACTTCATGTGCGGCTGCTCTTTCTTTAAAAGTATAATGCGTATCATTGGTTGCGATGATTTTTATATCAAGCTCTTTAGCAAGTTTGATGATAGAATCATCGATAAATTTTTGATCATCAATGCCATGACGCATAATCTCAAGGTAAAAATCATCTCCAAAAACCTTTTTATACCAAAGCGCAGCTTCTTTTGCGCCTTCATAACCTTTTGCGCCAAATTTTAAATTTCTTTCATTTTTGGTATTTAAATGCCAATTAACCTCACCTTGCAAACACGCAGACGAGCAAATCAAACCCTCACTATGTGCTTCTAAAAGCTTTTTGTTAATCCTTGGGTAATAATACAAACCATGTATATAGCTTTGCGAGCTTAAATACATCAAATTTTTATAGCCAATTTCATTTTTAGCAAACAAACAAATATGAAAGCGTTGTCTTGAGCTTTTATCACTTAAATCATCATGATTATGTAAATATGCTTCAAGCCCTATGATAGGTTTAATCCCCTCAGCCCTCATTGTTTTATAAAAATCAATAGCACCAAACATATTTCCATGATCAGTCATAGCAACACTTGTTGCACCTTGAGCTTTTAGCGTTTTAGCAAGCTCTTTGAGTTTATTTGCTCCATCAAGTAAAGAATATTCTGTGTGTAAATGTAAATGTGTAAATTGGCTCATATTTTCCCTTGTATTTTTTTATTATTATAAAAAAAAACCTTAAATTTAAAACTTACAAGCATAAAAAATGTATAATAACTTACTTTCAAAAAAGGAGTAAAAAATGGAAGTAAAAATTTATTATTGTAATCTTTGAAATTACAAACCACAAGCTGCAAGGGTTGCAGAAGAAATACAAAATGAATTCAAAGATGTGCAAATTTCTACCATAGAAAAAGGTGGTGGTCATTTTATAGTAGAAGTAGATGGCAAAATCATTTACTCTAAAAAAGACTTGTTTAACTGCGAAGTAGATAGATTTCCTCATGAGGGTGAAATCACCAAGCTTATGAAACAAATGTAAGCTAAACCCTCATTAGCGAGGGTTTATTTTGTTAAAGGAACAAGCATACCTTCATAAAGTTTTTGATAAATTTCTTCTGAGCATAAATGCTTAGCAAGCTCTAAACCAAACAAAATAGCCGTAGCAGGTCCAGCTGCTGTGATGACATTTTCATTTACTACAACCGCTTTATTTACTCTAGCTCCTTCAATACCTACTTCACAACCAGGATAGCAAGAAAACTCCCCATTTATCACCCCTGCTTTTGCCAATACCATAGGTGAAGCACAAATAGCTGCTACGATTTTTTTCTTAGCATGTAAATCTTGTATGATTTTTATGATAAGAGAATTGTTTTTTAAATTCATCATACCTTCAAAGCCACCTGCTAAAGCAATTGCATCTAAATTTTCTTGATCAACACTAGATAAACTCGCATCAGCCCTTATGCAAATTCCATTAGCACCTTGTACCAAAAGCTCATCATCAAGCGAAGCAATAATTACTTCTAAATTCCCACTAGCCTCCCCTGCTCTTTTTAAAACATCAGCTATACCTATAAATTCAGCTTCTTCAAAACCTTTTGCCAAAGGCACTAAAACTTTTTTCATTTTTCCTCCTTTTAGTCAATAAATCTTTTATTTAATTCATGAAAATACTCTATGCGTCTATCGCGTAAAAACGGCCACCATCTACGCACATTTTCACATCTTTGCATATCAATTTCAATGATTTTACAAAGCTCTTGTTTATCATCAGCTCTAAAAAGCTCTTCACCTTGAGCCCCAAAGACAAAAGAATTCCCCCAAAATCTTATGCCATCTTCGACACCGCTTTCATCTTTTTCAAAACCCACTCTATTAATAGCTACTACAGGCAAGCCATTAGCTATAGCATGACCTCTTTGCACACCTATCCAAGCTTCAAGTTGTCTTTGTTTTTCTTCTTTTTCATCCTTATCAAACCAACCTATAGCAGTAGGATAAATCAAAATTTGAGCTCCTTTTAAAGCCATTAACCTAGCAGCTTCAGGATACCATTGATCCCAGCATATTAAAACTCCAAGCTTTCCAACGCTTGTTTGTATAGGTTCAAAACCCAAATCACCTGGAGTAAAATAAAATTTTTCATAAAAACAAGGATCATCAGGTATGTGCATTTTACGGTATTTACCTGCTATGGAACCATCTTTTTCAAATACCACGCTAGTATTATGATAAAGTCCTGCACTTCTTTTTTCAAATAAAGAAGTTACCAAAACAACTTTATTTTCCCTAGCTACATTAGACCAAAACTTAACATCTTCTTCATAGTCATTTGCCAAATCAAAAAAGTTTGTATTTTCACTTTGACAAAAATACTGCGTTTGATGAAGTTCTTGCAAGCATACAAGCTCAGCTTTTTCTTTCGCTGCTTGTTTGATAAGTTCACATGTTTTTTCTATAGTTTTTTCTTTATTTTGTTTAAATTCTTGCTGTATGAGTGCTAATTTCATTTTTACTCCTTTCTTCTTCTGAATCATCATAAGGGTCTAAGTGTATATGGATATTCCAAAAATCATCTTTAAAATATTCTCTTATGCTATCTTCAATCTCATCGCCAATTTTATGAGCTTTTAAAAGTGATATTGTAGGTTCAAAAACTAAATGCACACTAACATAAAGTATATCAGGGCTTTTTCTAGTTTTTAAATGATGAAAGCTTTTGACTTCTTTATTTGCACTTATAATTTGCTTAATCACTTCAACTTGCTCTTTATCAATCGCCACATCTAATAAAATTTTAGAACTTTCTTTTATAATTTTAAAAGCTGAAAAAATCGTATATAAACTTATAGCTATACCAAACAAACCATCAATAAAATGATAATTTGTAAAAGCTATAATCACAAGTGCTAAAAACGTTAGAGCATTAGTTAAAAAGTCTATTTTATAATGCAGGCTATCAGCTTTTATAATCAAGCTTTTTGTTTTTTTGGCAACATAATTTAAAAAAACTACCAAACACAAAGTCACAGCCATAGCAAAAGCCATGACATAAATTCCAAGATCAAGTTTTTCTACACTTTCTTGATTGTGAATTTTTAAAACACTCTCATAAAAAATATAAACCCCAATCCCACTAATAACAAGACCTTCAAAAAGCCCCATTAAGGCTTCAATTTTACTAAGGCCAAAATTATATTCTTTACTAGATCCTTGAGAGCTTTTTTTCAAAGCTAAAAAATTTAAACCCGAAATCACACAATCAAGTAAAGAATCAATCGCACTAGAAAGCACCGCAACAGAACCCGAAGCTAAACCTACTATAAATTTAACAATAGCTAAAAAAACAGCACATACACTTGCGATGATGGTTGCGCTTTTTTGCAAATTCATCTTTGACCTTCATAGCGGTTTTGACAAGAACAATGCAAAGAACCATTTTGTCTTAAAAACACTCTTGCATCAACCCCTACTACTTTTCTATCTTTACATGCTTTTTGTAAATTTTCTAATACCAAAGCATCATTTTCATCATTATAAGTTGGCACTATCAAGCCACCATTAACAAAAACAAAATTTGCATAAGTAGCACCAAGTCTTTTACCTTCAAAATACAAAGGCTTAGGTAAAGGAAGCTCTAATAAATCAAACCCTGTTTTTTCAAGCTCCTCTTCCATAGCTTTTAAGGGCTTATAATGCTCATCATTTTCATCTTTACACACACAATAAGCAATGGTTTTTTCATTGATAAATCTTGCTAGAGTATCTATATGATGATCAGTATCATCGCCTTTTATATAACCATGATTTAACCATATAATTTGTTTTAAGCCAAAAATTTCTTTTAATTTAGCTTCAATTTGCTCTTTATTTAAATGTGAATTTCTATTTTCATTTAATAAACAAGCACTCGTTGTAAGCATTACTCCTTGCCCATTAAAATCAATACTCCCACCTTCTAAAATAAAATCAATTTTTTCTAATTTTCCTGATAATTTTTGCGCAAAAAGTTTTGAATTTACTGCATTATCTAAAGTGCTTTGAAATTTATCACCCCAAGCATTAAAAGTAAAATCAAGCCCTATGAGTTTATCATCTTCAAGCACATCAATTGCACCAAAATCTCTAATCCAAGTATCATTAGTATCACACTTAAAAAAATCAACGTTTTTTATATGCTTAAATCTTTGAAAGTCTTTTTCACTTGGTGCTATAAGTAAAACTTTTTGAAAATTTGCCACAGCTTTAACAAATTCTTCATAGCTTTGTAAAATCTCTTCTAAATAAGGCTTCCAATCGCTATTTTCATGAGGCAAGGAAAGTAAAAGTAGCTCTTGTTTTTGCCATTCTGCTATGCTTTTTCTCATTTTGATACCCTTTTTGATAATTAAAAAAGTATTTTAACATTTTTAATGATAGTTTTTTACTCTTTTTTTAAAACCCAAGCAAAATACCATATCGCAAAAGATAAAAGCAAAATCATGAAAAGCTTTTTATCATACACTCCAAAACCAATATAAAGCACAGAATACATAAAACCAAAACTTCCTGCATAAATGCAAATTCTACTCATTAAACCATTTTCCACCGCTCTAAAACATGGGCATTTGTGAAAAAATTTCTTTTTTGTTTCTTTAGGTTTAAAAAAACTCAAAACCGCACTTAAAATCAGCAAAAAACTTAAAAAATATAAAACCTTATCCATTAGTGAAAATACCTTAACCAAGCAGGAATTGCTTTTTGTTCTTCTTTTAAAGTGCTTTCTTCTCCATGCCCTGGAAGTAATCTAAAATCTTTTTCATAAGCTAAAACTTTCAATAAACTCTCTTTCATCTTAGCTGCATCTGAGTAAGGAAAGTCCCATCTACCAATACTACGGTAAAATAAAAAATCTCCACTAAAAAGCACATCTTCACCCACAAGTTCTATCATGCAACACCCTGGAGTATGCCCTGGGAAATGATGAAATTTAAACTTAAACTCATCTATACTAAATTCATTTTCATTTTCTATCAACACATCAGCATTTGAATGCTCAAAACCATAATTAAAAGGATCTTTTAGCATAAAAGCATCATCTTTATGGATAAAAAGTGGAATTTCATAAACCTTTTTAACTTTAGCATTATCATAAACGTGATCATAATGACCATGAGTATTTAAAATAGCTAAAGGTTTGCTTGCGTTTTCTTTGATATACTCATAAGCATTTTCACCTGGATCGATGATGATTTGCTTGTTATTATGATCTATAATATAACAATTTGTTTCATACATTCCGCATGGTTGTTTTAAAATACGCATATAAACTTCCTTTTAACTAAATCAAATATAATTTTAAAAAATTAATATTTAAAGATTTTTTATGAATTATACAAAATTACAAGAATTATTGATCAATTTTATAAAAGAACAAGCAGGGGATAAAAATCTCATCTTAGGTTTAAGTGGTGGGATAGATTCAGCTTTAGTAGCTCATCTTTGTAAAAAAGCAGTGGGTGAAAAACTTTTTGTGCTTTTAATGCCTACAAAACATTCTAAAAAAGAAAATTTAGATGATGCATTAATGCTTTGTAAAGATTTGCAAATTCATCATAAGATTATTTATATTGATGAAGTACTTTGTGCTTATGAAAAAATTTGTCAAGACTTAAACCCTTTACGCTTTGGAAATTTAGCTGCAAGAGTGCGTATGAGTTTGCTTTATGATTATTCGGCTTTACACAATGCATTGGTAGTAGGCACTTCTAATAAAAGCGAACTTATGCTTGGCTATGGAACTATTTATGGGGATTTAGCTTGTGCTTTTAACCCTTTGGCTACGCTTTATAAAAGTGAAGTTTTTGAGTTTGCTAAATTTATGGGTGTGCATGAAAATTTCATACAAAAAGCCCCTAGTGCTGATCTTTGGCCAAATCAAAGCGATGAAGAAGATCTTGGCTATAAATATGAAGTTTTAGATGAAGTTTTAAAAGCTTTAGAAAATAATCAAAGTTTGGAAAATTTTGATGATAAATTAAAAAATTTAGTCTTAGAGCGTGTGCAAAATAATGCCTTTAAAAGAAAACTTCCAACAACATTAAAGAATACATATGACTTGGCTTGATCGCTATTTTTTTAAACCTAATTTTTTACAAAAAACTCTAGCCTTTTTGCTTTTGCCTTTTAGCTTTTTATATATGATCATAGCGATTTTAAATACTAAATTTAAAAAAGAACTTGATTTTAATTTACCCATTATAAGCATAGGCAATCTAACCCTAGGAGGCAATGGAAAAACTCCCATTTGTAAAGCCATAGCGACTGAGTTTGAAAATTGTTTTATCATCTTAAGAGGTTATAAAAGACAAAGTAAAGGCTTAATCATCGTTAAGCATAAAGATGAAATTTTATGCGATATTAAAGAAAGTGGCGATGAAGCTATGGAATATGCACTTACAAAGCACATTAATGGAGTGATAGTAAGCGAAGATAGGGTTAAAGGCATACAAAAAGCTATCGAGCTTGGAGCAAAAATCATACTTTTAGACGATGCTTTTTCTAAATTTCACATTAAAAAACTTAATATTTTACTGCAAAGTAAAGATGAGCCATTTTTTGGTTTTACCCTACCTAGTGGGGCTTATCGTTTGCCAAAATCTTTTGCTAAAAGGGCTGATTTTATAGCTAAAGAAAACGAAGATTTTGTGCGTTATTCTCATGTGAAAGAAAATCAAAAAGCCGTTTTAATAAGCTCTATTGCAAAGCCTTTTAGATTATATGAGCATTTTATCAAAGCTAGGGCTTGTTATTTTTTTGCCGATCATTATACTTTCAAAAAAGAAGAATTAGAAAAACTTTTAAAAAAACACAATTGTGATACCTTAATGCTAACCTTTAAAGACTATGTGAAAGTAAAAGATTTTGGCTTTAAAACTGAACTTATTCATCTTGATATTGTTTTAAAAGATAGCTTTAAGCAAGTTTTGCAAGATTATATTGATAAATTTAACAAAAAGGAAGAAAATGTTACTACACTCAACCCAAGATAAAAATCACCAAGTAAGCTTTTCAAAAGCCTTACTTAGCCCTAGTGCACCTAATAATGCTTTATATGCACCACTTAATCTACCAAAGCTTGACAATGAAGCTTTGAAAAATTTAAACTACAAAGAATTAGCCTTAAAAATCATCGCAGCTTTTGATTTTGATTTAGATCTTGAAGTTTTTGAAAAAGCTTTGAAAACTTATGAGAGTTTTGATGATAAAACCTGCCCTATTAATTTGAAAAAAATCAATGATAAGCTTTATATTAATGAATTATTCCATGGGCCAACAAGAGCTTTTAAAGATATAGCTTTGCAACCTTTTGGCGTGCTTTTAGAACACTTAAAAAAAGATGATGATTTTTTAATCATGTGCGCTACAAGTGGTGATACAGGGCCTGCTACGCTAAAAAGCTTTGAAAATAAAAAAGGCATAAAAGTAGTTTGTATTTACCCAAATGAAGGTACAAGTAAAACTCAAGCTTTACAAATGACACATTCAAATGCAAGCAATTTAAAATCCATAGCCATTGAAGGTAATTTTGATGATGCGCAAAATGCTCTAAAAGCGCTTTTAAATGATGAGGATTTTAAAAATACTTTAAAAGAAGAAAAGTTAAGTCTAAGTGCTGCAAATTCAGTTAATTTTGGAAGAATACTTTTTCAAATCATCTATCATTACTATGCTAGTTTAAAAATCGATAGAACAATAGATATCATCATTCCAAGTGGAAATTTTGGCGATGCCTTGGGAGCTTATTATGCTAAAAAAATGGGAGCAAATATAGGCAAAATTAAAATTGCTTCCAATTCAAACAATATTTTAAGTGAGTTTTTTAATACAGGCAAATATGATTTAAGAAATAAAAGCTTACAAAAGACTATTTCTCCTGCTATGGATATACTCATATCATCAAATATAGAAAGATTGCTTTTTGATAAATTTAAAGATGAACGCACTAAAGAGTTAATGCAGGCTTTAAAGAATGAAAAATATTATGAGCTTAGTCAAAAAGAGCTAGAGCTTTTACAAGAAGACTTTGAAGCTGATTTTTGCAATGATAATGAGTGTATGCAATATATCAAACAATATAGCCACTTAGGACTTTTAGACCCTCACACTTGCACTTGCTTTAAAATGCTTGATTCTAACACCACTACGCTTATCACTTCCACAGCACAATGGAGTAAATTTACCCCAAGTATGTATCAAGCAATTTATAATAAAGAATGCCAAGAAGAACAAGCTTGCATGCAAGAACTTGCAAAAGAATTTAAACAAGAAATTCATCCAAATATCGCAAGCTTATTTACAAGCACACAAAAGCAAAATCAAGTTTGCAAACTCAAAAATCTAAAACAAACTATTATAGAATGGATAAAACAATGATAATCATACCAGCAAGATTAAAATCAAGTCGTTTTGAAAATAAAATTTTATGCGAGATTGATAATTTACCTATGTTTATTTATACAGCTAAAAAAATGCAAGAAGTTGATGAAGTGTGCGTGGCACTTGATGATGCAGAGGTTTTAAAAATAGCACAAAAACACAATATAAAAGCAGTTTTAACAAGTAAAAATCACGAAAGTGGCACTGATAGGATCAACGAAGCTTGTCAAATTTTAAAACTAAATAACAACGAGCTAATCATCAATGTCCAAGCTGATGAGCCTTTTATAGAAACACAAAATATTAAAGATTTTAAAGAATTTAGCCAAAAAGCTTTTGAAGATGAGCTTTGTTTTATGAGTAGTTGTTATAAAGAAGTAGATGCAAAAGCTTGTGATGATCCTAATTTGGTTAAAGTAGTTACTGATAGTAATGATTATGCTTTATATTTTTCAAGATCTAAAATTCCTTATGAAAGGGCAAATTATAAACAAAATTTCAAAGCCCACCTTGGAATTTATGCATACAGGGTTAAAAATTTACAAGAATTTTGTACTTTGAAAAATTCAGCTTTGGAAGAATGTGAAAAATTAGAGCAATTAAGAGCCCTAGAAAATGGCAAAAAAATCAAAATGTTAAAAATACAAAGTCAAAGCATAGGTATAGATACAAAAGAAGATTATGAGAAAGCTTTGGTTAAATTTGGAGTTAAAAAATGAAAAAAATACTTTTTTTACTAAGCTTGTTTTTTACACTCAATGCAAAAGAATTAATCGTAGGCATGGAGTTAGCCTACCCTCCTTTTGAAATGAGTGATACCAAAGGTAATCCAAGTGGTATTAGTGTAGAGTTTTTACAAGCCTTTGCCAAAGAAAAAAACTATGATTTAAAAATCCAAAACATAGCTTGGGATGGACTCATACCTGCTTTAAGAACCCAAAAAATAGATCTAATCATGTCTTCTATGAGTATAAGTGAGCAAAGAAAAAAAGTAATAGATTTTACCTTGCCTTATGCTAAGGCAAATTTAGCGATATTAAGCACTAAAAAATCAAATATTAATTCCATAGAAGATTTAAATCAAAAAGGAAAAATCCTTGCCTTAAAAAGAGGTTCAAGTGCGCATTTATATGCTCAAAAAAATCTTAAAAATGCAAAAATCTTAGTATTTGATAAAGAAAATGCAGCTATTTTAGAAGTCATTCAAGTAAAAGCTGATGCTTTTATTTATGATCAAATGAGCATTTATAAAGCATGGAAAAAACATCCTGAGCAAACAAAAGCTATTTTTACCCCTTTTGAAAAAACATCTGAGCAATGGGCCATAGCTTTAAATAAAAATAATACCAAATTAAAAGAAGAACTCAATGAGTTTATTTTAAAATCTAAAAAAAATGGTCTTTTTGATAAGCTAAGTCAAAAATACCTCAAAGATATGCAAGAAATTTTCAAAGAACAAAAGCTTGAGTTTTTCTTTTAAGAAAAACTCTTTTCAAGCTTTCTTGAAAACATAGAAATAGGTAAAGTTAAAACCAAATAACAAAGTGCTAAAGGAATGTAAATTTCTAAAGTTGAAAAAGTAAAAGCATTGATTTCCTGAGCATTTTGAGTTAATTCTGAAATGGCTATAACGCTTAAAAGAGAGCTATCTTTAATTAAATTACTAAGCTGTCCGCTTAGTGGTGCTAAGATATTTTTTAAAGCTTGAGGAAAAATCACGCTTTTATAAATTTCAAACTCACTCAAACCCAAAGCTTTGGCGCTTTCATATTGCATTTTATCAACACTTAAAATCCCTGCTCTAAATATCTCACAAATATAAGCACTAGCAAATAAAGCTAAAATCAAAACTCCACAAACATAACGATTATCAAGCCCTAAATTATCCGCAAAAATATAATAAATCAATAAAATTTGCACTAGCAAAGGTGTGCCTCTAATAAGCTCTATAAAAACTCTTGCAAACATATTAAAAAGCACTATTTTACAAAGACTCATATAGCATAAAATCAAAGCAAAAATCACACCTACAATTAAAGACAAAACACTAATAAAAAAACTCGTAAAAAAACCCTGTACCATTTTGTCTTTATATTCATAAATTGCCCCAAAATCAAAATTATAACTAGCGCTTAAAAAAGATAAATAAAAAAATAAAAACAATAAAAAAACCAACAAAAAAGCATTAACCATATATGCTTTTAAAGTAATTTTTTTATGCTCGTTAAATTTATTGTGTACTAAAAAAATACTATTCAAAAATTTCCTTTATTATGATTTCAAATATAGCAAATAGCAGCTAAATTTCACTAAATATTAAGATTGTTAAAATTTGGAATTTTAGTTTATAACAAACTCCTTAATTTAGGATAATTATTAACTTAAATTTACCACAAATAAGTAAAATAAAACAAATTTAACTTCTAGTTTCAAGGAGAAAAATGCGTTTTTTAGCGGTATTTTTTATTTTTTTAAATTTAGCTTTTGCTAATAATGGAGTATTATCACTCAATGAAGCTTTTAAACTCAATACCCACAGCAACAATCAAGGAATTTTTTTAAAAATCAATCTTGCAGATAGAATTTATCTTTACAAAGATCAAATCAAAGTAGAATTAGATTCAAATGACATTACTTCTTTATTAAATTTCCCACAAACTCAAACTAGAGAAAACAAAGAAGTAATCTTTAGCCAACTTGAACTTTTTATACCTCAATTATTATTAGATGATTTTATTAAAAATAACAAAGCAAAACTTTCCTTAGCTTATCAGGGTTGTTCAGAAGAAGGTTTATGCTATCGTCCTGTATATGTAAATTATGAACTTAACAAACAAAATGGATTTTATGCTATAAAATCCACTAAAGATCAATTTAAAAAGCAAAATGAAGATGAGCAAATTGCTAATGATTTAAGCACACAAAATATATTTATCACGCTTTTAACTTTTTTTGGTTATGGCTTGTTATTAGCACTTACTCCTTGTATTTTACCAATGATACCTATTCTTTCATCATTAATCGCAATGAAACTCAAAGATAAACCATCTAAAAAACATAGCTTTTATTTATCTTTTATCTATGTCTTTTTTATGTCTTTAGCTTATGCTATAGCAGGTGCTTTAGTGGGCCTTGCAGGAGCTAATGTGCAAGGTTTATTACAACAACCTTGGATTATCATTACTTTTTCGGGTATTTTTGTATTGCTCTCACTTTCTATGTTTGGCCTTTATGAATTACAATTACCGCTTAAATTTCAAAATTTTATCAATAAAAAAATAGAAGGTAAAAACGGGGTTTTTGGTATAGCTATCATGGGCTTTTTATCAGCTCTTATTGTAGGACCTTGCGTGGCTGCACCTTTAGCAGGGGCTTTGCTTTATATTACTAATAGTGGCGATGTATTTTTAGGAGGACTTTCTTTATTTGTGATGAGTTTTGGTATGGGTATGCCTTTACTTTTAATAGGACTTGGAGGAAGTTTTTTAAAAAGCGGGGCTTGGATGCTTAAGATAAAGATTTTCTTTGGCTTTATCATGCTCATCATGGCAGTTTGGATGCTAGAAAGAATACTTAGTGCAAATATCATTTTAATGCTTTATGGGATTATAGGGGTATTTTTTGCTAGCTTTATGGGGCTATTTGATGAAGCAAAAACTAATTTTGATAAATTTAAAAAAGCAAATATGATTTTAATTTTAGCTTATAGTTTAAGTCTAATTTTAGGCGGCTCAATGGGTTCAAAAAGCTTGCTAAAACCTCTTGAGTTTAACCTTGCTTCAAAAGAAAATAGCTCTAGTTTAAGTTTTAAAACCATTAAAAACTTAAAAGAACTTAAGCAAGAATTACAAAATTCTACCAAACCAGTCATGCTTGAATTTACAGCTACTTGGTGTGAAAACTGCAAACTTTTAGAAGAATATACTTTTACAGATACGAAAGTACAAAATTTGCTTGCTAATTACACACTTTTAAAAGCAGATGTAACACATAATAACCAAGAAGATTTAGCTCTTATGAAAGAATTTGGAGTTTTTGGACCTCCTGTGATGATATTTTTTAACAAAGGCGAGGAAAAAGGACGTATTATAGGCTATGTAGATGCAAATGATTTTTTAAGTAAAGTTCCTTGATGAGTTCTATTAAATCTTTGCAAATTGGCAAAATCAAAAACTATAATAAATTTCACTCAGCATTTATCAAGGATATTTATTTAAATTCTTTGCAAATTTATACAGATTATATTCTTGATAATGAAATAGCTGATAAAATTCATCATGGAAATTTAGAAAAAGTTGTTTTTGCAAATAGTGTGCAAAACTATACTTTATGGAATAATTATTTAAATAAATACTTAAATTTTGGAGAAATGGGAGAGAATTTAAGTATTGATGGTTTAAACGAATATAATGTTTGTTGTGGAGATATACATGAGATAGGTACTTGTATTTTGCAAGTAAGTCAACCGCGCAAGCCTTGTTTTAAAATTTCTAGCATACACAATCACTTAAATTTCACTCAAGAAATTTTCAAAAGTGGAAGAACTGGATGGTATTATAGAGTCTTAAAAGAAGGCGTAATGAACAAAAATGACAAAATCAAAATCTTACAAAAAGATGAAACTAATTTAAGCATTATGGAGTTAAATCAATTATTTTTTAATCCTTTTAAAAATTCAAATTCTTTAGAAAAATTAGAAAAAATTTCCACCCTAGCAAAAGGATGGAAAGAGAGTATTCAGGCTAGATTAAATCATACTTATGATGATTCTTATATGTTTATTTAAAAAATCCTTTTATCCCTATAAGCTGATATTGCCATAGTTTTTCAATAAAAATTTTAAGTTTTATTGCCAAAAGACCACTAATTGGCTTATGCAAAACTGTGCCAACTGCATAATCATTTCCGATTGAACAAACGGTATTTCCACTTATAAAAGAAAATTCTTGCTTAAATTCTTTCTCACCAATCATAGCCATTAAAGCTTTGGCTACATAAGCTCCTTCTCTTAATGCAAGCTGGGCTGTTGGAGGATAAGGAGTGTTGGTTTTAGGATTTTTAAATAAACTATTATCACCTATAAAAAAGTATTTTGATGGATTTTCAACATTTAAAGGATGCATGAAAGCATCTACTTCTATACGCGATCTTGCACTTGGAAAATCAGAGCTATTTTCTATAACGCTATTACCCCTAACCCCTGCAGTCCAAATGATAGTATTAGCTTTAACAAATTCTCCCCCATCAAGTCTTATACCATTTTTTTCACATTCTATGATTTTAGATTTTTCATATACTTTTACACCAAGCGCTTCTAGTCTTTGCTTTGCTTTTAAAGCCAAACTTTTATCAAACATAGGTAAAATTTGATCCATAGCTTCGATAATAGAAAGCTCTAATTTCTCATAAGCAATTTGCTCTTTTTGGCAAAAGAATTTAAGCTCTTTAGCTAAAGAAGCTATAAATTCAACCCCGCTTAAGCCCCCACCACAAACTGTGATTTTTAAATCATCTTCATTTTGAGTGGTTTTATAATTTTTTATTTTCTCATATATTATTTCATTAATTTTTAAAGCATTTTCATAATTATCTATACTCAAAGCATATTCTTGCATACCTTTAATACCAAAAGTTTCTTTAGCAAAACCAAGTCCACATACTAAAATATCAAAGTCAAATTCATTATTTTTAGTAAAAACTTTGTCTTTAGAAATTTTTAAAACTTCATCTTGGATAAAGTTGATTTTTGGATTTAATAAAGGCAAAAGATCATATTTTGAACTATAAATATCTTCATTGGAAGCTACTTTGTGTAGTAAAATAGTATGATAATGATAAGAATTGTTATTAATCAAACTCACTTGTGCTTTTTCAAAAAACTCATCAGGTAAGGCTTTTATAGCCGATAAAGTAGCATATCCTGCACCTAAAAATAAAATTTTCTTTTTTTGCATGGATTTTCCTTTAATTTGATAAAAAAATAAATAAAAATTTGGCATAATGGTATTATTTTTTATCTTAAAATATTTTTTATTTAAATTTAGCAAGGAAAAAGCATGCAAAGACAAACTTGGAGCAATACGCTAACTTATATCCTTACAGTAGCAGGAGCGACTATTGGTTTTGGAGCCACTTGGCGTTTTCCATACTTAGTAGGTGAAAATGGAGGCGGTGCTTATGTTTTAGCCTTTTGTATAGCTATGATTTTTATAGGAATTCCTGTGATTTTGGTTGAAAATGTTATAGGAAGACGCAGAATGCTAAATTCAGTCGATGCTTTTGGCGGAAAAACAAGTGATGGGGTTAAAATATCCAATTCTTGGCAAGGTGTTGGCTACATGGGGCTTTTAGGTAGTTTTGGAATCATGGCTTATTATATGGTAATAGGTGGATGGGTTTTGGCTTATATTTTTAAAATCATCATAGGCGATTTTAATCTTTCAAGTCCCATTAATGCTCAATATACAAGCGAATTTTATAACTCAACCATAGAAAATAATCCTTTATTAATAGGAATTTTTACTACTATATTTGTGATAATTAACTGGATTATCTTAAAAAAAGGTGTGATTGATGGCATAGAAAAGTCAGTAAAATACCTTATGCCATTTTTATTTATCTGCCTTTTGGTTGTTGTTGCACGTAATTTAACTCTTGAAGGAGCAAGTGAGGGTGTGAAATTTTACCTTACTCCTGATCTTTCCAAAATCACTCCTAAATTGTTTATAGATGTTTTAGGACAAGTATTTTTTGCCCTATCTTTAGGCTTTGGGGTAATGATAACCTTATCATCTCACCTTAAAAAAAATGAGAATTTAATCAAAACTTCTGTTTATACAGGAATTTTAAATACCCTCATAGCAGTACTTGCTGGTTTTATGATTTTCCCGGCTTTATTTAGCGTAGGATTAACCCCTGATAGTGGGCCATCTTTGGTTTTTAAAACCTTACCTGTTGCATTTTCACATATACCTTTTGGAAGTATAATTTGCGTGTTTTTCTTTTTACTTTTAATCATCGCTGCACTTACTACAAGCTTGCCAATTTATCAAGTAATTATCAGTGTTTTGGAAGAAAAATTTAAACTAGCTAAAAATACTGCTATCAATCTAACACTTGGAAGTATTTTTGTCTTGGGAAATTTACCATGCATACTTACTTATGGTCCTTTAAAAGATATCACTATCATCAAAGGAAAAAATATTTTTGATAGCTTTGATTTTATTAGTGGAAATATATTCTTTGTTTTAACCGCATTTTTTTGTTGTATATATGTAGGTTGGGTGCTTAAAAAAGATGCAATTTATGAGCTTTCTAATCAAAATACCCTAAAAGGAAGTATTTTTAAACTATGGTATTACTATGTTAAGTTTATCATACCTTTGATTATCTTAGTGATTTTTTATTTTGGTATTTTTTAATTTATACTCATAACGCTTTAACATGCTTATATTTCCTTCAAGGCCTCCTTGATGGATATATAAGATTTTTCCACCAAGTTGCTCTTTATGAGCTAATAAAGTTTTAAAACCCACCATATCATAAAGCAAATCAAACTCTACTCCACATTCTTTTTTTAGATCTTGATAAAGATCATAAAATTCCAAATAAGGCTTAGCAAAATGATATTTTTTTGGTGGATTTAATATGGTTAAATTATCAAAATCATAATTTGGCTCTAAGCTTAAAATTTGCTCTTTTAAATACGCACTATCTCCCACACAAGCACATGTAAAAACTTTAAATTTACTATGTTTAGCCAAAAAAGCCGCAGAAGTTCCTGTGCCTGAAGGTAAGAAAATACTTACATTTATATTCAATTGCTCACTAAGCTCTAAAGCCAGTTGTTGGTATCCAAATTCAGCTTCTTTTATAGCCACACCTTCTTCTATAAAAACATCATCATCTTTTTTCAAGACTAAAGCTTGCAGTCTTCTTGTAGGATAGTTTGTATTTTCTATCAACTCAACATTATGTTTTAATGCAAATTCTAAATTTCCATGGGGATTTTCTTTTAAAAAAGAACTCATTTTTTCACAAACAAAAATGAGCAAAAAATCATTTTCATAACAAAACTTTGCTAAAGCAACTAAAGCATTACTTTGAGAAGAACCAAAAGAAATAAATCTTTGTCCTTTTTTAAATAAATGTTTGTTTTTTTCAAAAAAGGCTAGTTTTCTAGCCTTATTACCATTGATATAACCTAGTAAATCATCTCTTTTGAGTAAAAATTCAAAATCTTTGTATTTTAAAACATCAATTTTACTTGCTATCAAGGTATTTTTCAACCTTTTCTAAAGCATTATTTGTATTGATATTAAACTTAATCTCTATTCTACGACTTGCTTCTTTATCTTCTTTGCCATCTTTCATAATCACATCAGAATAAGACCTACCACTTGCCATTAAAAGTTTTTGCAATCTTGGATCTTTATAAAATGAGTGTATAAAACTCATCACAGCATAAGCTCTTTTTTGTGATAAATCAAGATTATATATATAAGAGCCTGCACTATCTGTATGGCCTTCTATGACTATATTTTCTATGCTGTTTAAGATATTTTCATCTTTTAAAATATTGTCAAAATACTGCGTTAAAATCGTTTTCAAATTCTCTTTTGCTTGAGCTTTTAGCGTAAAAGAATTTGTATCAAAAAGCACTTCAGAAGGCAATACTATCGCCCCTGTATTAGAATCTAGAGTAATATTAGTATCAAATTTTGCTTGAAGATTTTTGATGGTATTTTCTTTGATTAAACCTAGTTCTTTGATTTTACTTTTTGCCTCATCAAAATTACGCTCTAATTCTTTGATTTCTTCATCTTTTTTGTTTAATCTCTCAAGTAAAGCAAAAATTTGTTGATCTTTTTCATCTAAACTTGAATTTAAATCTTGATTGAGTTTAGTAATATTAGCCTCTAAAGCCTGTTTTTGCTTATTAACATCATCAAGCGTGCTTGAAGTATTATTTAATTTTTGGCTAAGATTTTTTAAAATATCTTCTTTTTGGTTTAATTCTTCTTTGTTCTCTCTTAAGCGCTCTTCTTGTTTTTGTAAATTTTCTTTTATGATTTGCAAATCACTTTGAGTTAAAACATACTTAACAACTATAGCTCCAATAAGCAAAATAAATATAAAAAGCAAGCCCGCCATTAAATCTGCATAAGCTATCCAAAAATTATTTTCTTCATTGTTAGAATTATTTTTTATCATCTATTTTTTCATCTTCTTTTTGATTTTCAAGCTTTGCAATAACTTGTGTGGTTTGCTCATCTAATTCTTTGCTTTCTTCTTTAAATTCTTGCATTAGTGAAATTTTTTCATCGATATTTTTTTCATCTTCATAGGCTTCTTTAAAAGTATGCATACCTTCTATAATACTTGCCCTAAAACCTTCAAAAAGCTTAGTTTGATTATCAAGCATAAGATTTTGATATTTTTCAATATTATTTGAAAAATTATTCACCTTTTCATCTAAAGCACTCACGCTTTTATCTAAATGCACAATTTTATCCGAACTCACATCTAAAAGTCTGTTGTATTGCTCTGAAATTCTTAAAGTTAAATCTTTTATGTTTGAATTTAGCATATTTACCGCATTTGCAATCTCGCTGTAAGTTTTAACTATATCTTTTTGCTCTCTTTGGGTTTTAGACAAATCACTCATAGTTTGTTTTACATGCTCGCTGCTTAATCTTACAGCTTTTTCCTCAGCATTTACAAGCTCTTGAAAAACTTTGAATTTTCTATCTATTGTATTATCTAATTCTTTAAAAAATTCCTCATTACTTACATGCTCAAAAATCGTGCCTATTTTTTCAAAATGTTGCAAACTTTCTTGAAGATATTTTCTATCAATTTCTTCTTTAGACCAGAAAAAATCGCTTGTTGCATTTTTTTGACGATTAAGAAGTTTTTGGAATTTACTACTGCCGTATTTTTCAAAAAATATCCACCAAAGTGCTAAGAAAATTCCATAAATTGATACATAAAAGGCTGTTCCTACCCCATTTAATAAAACTGAAATTTCTTGTTCTAAACCTGCTGTGTCACTTGAATTAAAATTTGGCATAGACATTGCTATACTTATAAAAGTCCCCAAAATACCGAGCATAGGAAAAATAGCTGCACCTACAGAAGCAAAATTTTCATTTCTTAAATCTTTCACATAAGCATAAGCAAAATCATCAAAACTAGCGTTTGACTTTGTTTCTTTACCTATAACTAAAAAATGCTTCATAATATAGCGTTTTAATATAAGCTTAAATTCATCTTTTTGTTGCTCAAAAATACTTGAAGCATAATCAGCACTATGTCTAGCAAAGATCAAAGCTACCAAAAAGATAATCCCTATCATTACAACACTATGTAATTCTACTTTAAAATCAATCTTTCCAAAATATCCTAAAAGCACTAAAATATACAATATAGCAGGGATAAATATAATCTTTAAATAAGCAACAATTCCTGTACTACCTTTTCCCTCAGGCAATACAAGATCAGAAAAATCATCAGTTGTTTTAACTTCCATTTTATAAACCTTTGTTAATTTTGCTCTAAAAATTTGAAATCTTCACAGGAAAATCAACTAAGAGTTATAAAACTCTTAGTTTCTATCGATACAATTTAAATCGCTAAAAGCACACTCTAAGCGTTTGATCATGCTCTCTTCACCCGCTCTAAGCCATACTCTTGGATCATAGTATTTTTTATTTGGCTTATCATCTCCATCTGGATTGCCAATTTGTCCTTGCAAATAAGCTTTATTTTTAAGTTCATACTCTCTAACACCATCCCAAAAAGCCCATTGAGTATCTGTATCAATATTCATCTTAATCACACCATAGCTAAGTGCAGCTTTGATATCTTCTATATCACTACCACTGCCACCATGGAAAACAAAATTGATTGGTTTTTCTTCACCAAGATTGAATTTTTCTTTTACATAATTTTGAGAATTTTTAAGAATTTCAGGTCTTAAAATCACATTTCCTGGTTTATATACTCCATGTACATTACCAAAGCTAGCTGCGATTGAAAATCTATCACTAATTTTAGAAAGTCTCTCATAAGCTAGTGCTACATCTTCAGGCTGGGTGTATAATTTTGCATTATCGATATTAGTATTATCCACTCCATCTTCTTCACCACCCGTACATCCTAGCTCAAGCTCTAAAGAAATTCCAAGTTCAGACATTTGTTTTAAATAATTTTCACAAGTGTTTAGATTGCTTTCTAAATCCTCTTCACTTAAATCAATCATATGGGAACTAAACAAAGGCTTGCCTGTTTCTTTTTTAAACTCAATATTTGCTTCAATCAAAGCATCGATCCAAGGAAGTAATTTTCTAGCAGCATGATCTGTGTGTAAAATCACCGGAACTCCATAAGCTTTTGCCATTAAATGTACATGTCTGGCACCACTTATAGCACCAAGTACATCAGCTTTTGGGCAAGCTTTCCCTGCTACAAATTTAGCTCCTCCATTTGAAAACTGAATAATCACAGGCGAATTAACTTTTTTAGCACTTTCTAAAACCGCATTGATAGAATTTGTCCCCACAACATTTACCGCAGGGATAGCAAATCCTTCTTTTTTTGCATGATTATATACGATATTTAGATCATCACCACTTAAAACACCTGGTTTAACAAGATCTAATACGCCCATTATTTGTATTCCACTTTTGCTTTTTGAAGAAGTTCTTGAGCTTTTTTATTCATAAGTTCTTTAAATTCTTCCATTTTGATATTGCTTTCAATACCTGCTTTTACTTCATTATAGCTCATAGTACTTTTTGCTCTAGCATCTTCTTTTAAGATAACATGATATCCAAAATCACTCTTTACAGGTGTTTTAGAAATAGTACCTTTTTTCATAGAAAAAGCTGCATCAGCAAATGGTTTTACCATAGTTGATTCAGCAAACCAACCAAGATCACCACCTTGAGCTGAAGAACCTTTGTCGATTGATTTTTCTTTTGCAAGTTGAGCAAATTTATCATTTAAAGCTTTTCCACTTAGCTTACTAAGCTCGGCAATAATATCTTTAGCTTCTTTTTCACTAGTTACCAAAATATGCTTAGCTTTCACTTGAGCTGGTTTAGTGAATTTATCTTTATTTGCCTCATAGAATTTTTTAGCTTTAGCATCATTATTTTTAATTGAATCAAAAATTTTCTTTTGGTAGATATTTACCAAAATAGCTTCTTTAGCACGCTCTAATTCTTCTTTATATGAAGGATCATTTTCTATTTTTTGAGCTTTAGCATCTTTTAATACAAGTTGTTGAACGATATATTGATCAATAATTGCTTTTTTTTGTTCAGCTGGCAAATCAGTGATTTTAGCACCTCTTAACATAGGAGCAAAAAATTCATTCACTTCTGTATCGCTGATATTGTTTCCATCAAGGGTTGCAACCACCGCAGCATTTAAACTTAAACCTGTTAGCAAAGCCGCAGCAACTAAAGAAATTTTTTTCATTGTTTTTCCTTTTGAAATAGTTTTGTTGATTTTATTATATCTAAACTTTATTTAAAGCCGATTAACATACAATAAGTTTATGAAAAGAAATTTAGAAATTAAAAAATTATTTTTAGAGCATTTTGGACAAGCAAAAACAGAATTAGTTTTTAGTAATGCTTATGAACTTATAGTTTGTGTTATGCTTTCAGCTCAATGTACTGATAAAAGGGTTAATCTCATCACACCGGCTTTATTTGAAGCTTATCCTAGCGTACAAGATTTAGCTAAGGCAAACTTATCATCTTTGAAGCTTTTGATTAATTCTTGCTCATTTTATAATAATAAAGCACAAAATTTAATCAAAATGGCTCAAGCAGTTTGCGAGCAATTTAATGGTGAAATTCCTATGAATGAGCAAGATTTAAAAACTCTAGCAGGAGTAGGACAAAAAACTGCACATGTAGTAATGATAGAATGGTGCGGGGCTAATTGTATGGCTGTAGATACTCATGTATTTAGAGTTTCACACAGACTTAATCTTAGCAAAGCCAAAACCCCTGAAGAAACAGAAAAAGACTTAACTAAAATTTTTAAAGATAATCTAAACTATCTTCATCAAGCTATGGTGCTTTTTGGACGCTATACATGCAAGGCTAAAAATCCTTTATGTAAAGAGTGTTTTTTAAATCATTTATGTAAGAGCAAAGATAAAAAGTTAATCTAGCACTAAATAGTGCTAGATGATTTTAATGAAAGAATGGTAGATATAAGAAAGCATTAATCACTAAAGCATTTACTATATCTATGAAAAATGCACCTACTAAAGGCACAATAATAAATGCCATATGGCTCATACCATAGTGATTTGTTACAGTTTGCATATTTACCATAGCTGTTGGAGTAGCACCTAAACCAAAACCACAATGTCCTGCCGCTAAAACTGCTGCATCATAGTCTTTTCCACATATTCTAAAGGTTACAAATATAGCAAAAGCAGCCATCATAGCAACTTGTACTACTAAAATTACTAGCATCGGTAGTGCAAGGGTTACTAGATCCCAAAGATTAATAGTCATTAACGCTAAAGCTAAGAATAATGACAAGCTTACATTACCTAAAACTGATACTTCTCTATCAAATACATGGTGAATTTTTGTAGCTGATAAAACATTTCTTAGAACAACACCCACAAAAAGACAATACACAAAAGTTGGTAAAGTAAAACCTGTATTTGCTTTGATATAAGTAGATAAAGCATTACCTATTAATAAACATAAAGCAATCAATGCTAAAGACTCTATAAAAGAAGATGGAGTGATCAATCTTTCTTTTTCTGGAGATTGGAAATTTAAAATCGCATCTTTATCATCATTTTGTTTTGGAACTACTAATTTGTGTTTATTAACCAAATATCTCGCAACAGGCCCACCTATGATACCACCTGAAATAAGTCCAAAAGTCGCACAAGCAATAGCAACAGTAGTTGCACTAGAATACAAATAAGGTTCTTTAATAAATTCAGCCGCCCAAGCTGCACCTGTACCATGACCACCACTCATTGTAACAGAACCTGCTATAAGCCCCATAAGTGGATTTTGTCCCATGGCAGTTGCTACACCTATACCAACTATATTTTGCGCAAATAGTAAAGCTACAACTACAACTAAAAAAACTGCTAATTTTCTACCACCTTTTTTCAATGAAGCAAAATCAGCTAACAAACCAATACTTGAAAAGAATGCAAGCATTAACGGATCTTTCATAGATTCATCAAATTTAATGTCTAGTGAAAAAGAACTATGTAAGATTAAAAGAATAATCGCAGCTATTCCACCACCAACAACTGGCTCAGGGATATTATAATCACGAAGAAATTTTACCCTTTTAATGACAAAAACGCCCAAAAGCAATACTATAACCATAGTAACTAGCGTTGCATAAAAATCAAATTTCATACCTCTCCTTTGTTTGATTTACTTATCAATTGTAATCTAAATGACTTTAAAAACAACGCAAATAAACACTACTCTTTACTAAGATATTACAAAATGAAACATTTTTAAGTCTATTTTACTCTAAAATCAATACTATATTATGATACAAATTAATATTTTTAAGCAAAGACAGTTTCGCTCTACTAAGCTCTTGAAGTGAATTAATAAGCAAAGCATCTGCATCAAGATAATCTTTTAGCTCATTACGCCCTAATTCATATTTTTCAAAATATAATTGTGTAATTTTTGCTTGATTGGCATTGATATCTTTTACTAAATTTAACAAATCATTGTAGTATTTATCGTTTTCATAACAAAGTTTAAACTCATGAATAGCTCTTTGTAATACATCTTTATACTCATATAAGCGTGCTTGGTATGCAAATTCAGAAATTTTTACATTTTGTCTTACTCTATAAAAGTCCAAAAATGGTAAGTCAATAACAACATTACCTCCTAAGATTAAAAATTTAAAACTCTCTTCAATATTCTTATCACTCCCATCTAAATTTCCCAATATTTTTATACTAGGCAAAATACTTTTTTGCACACTTGCATAATCCTTATAAGAAGCCATAAGTTGATTTAGTTTTGCTTGAACTTGTGGTCTATAAGCAAGCATTTTTAACTCTATATCAAAATTAATTTTTTGCAAAGAAAAATCTTCAAGAGTATAATTTAGTATTTTATTAATCAAAAATCCATCATCTTTACCTAACAAATCTTTTATATTTTTAAGTGTTAAGTCTTTATTTTGCAAATTTGTAATGATGTTTTGTTTAGTGTTTAATAAAGACTTTTTGATATTTAAAAGATCAATATATTCAACCTTACCATAATCAAATTTAGTAGTATAAATTTCTAGCATTTGCTCAAGATTTTTTAAATGATTGTTGAGCAAGTGATCTACATCATTAAAATAAATCAATTCAAAAATGCTATTAATCGCTAAATTAATCGTATCAAGTTCTAAAGAGCGTAACTCATATTCGCTTGCTTTTGCTAAAAATTCAGAACTAGCAACTTGATCTGAAATTTTTCCATATATATCAAGCTCATAATTTAACATAATGCCATTTGAGAAACTATGCATTTCTGCGCCATTGTTTAAATTTTTTCTTATGTTTGCACCTAAATTTCCACTCAAAGTAGGATAAAGATCTAAATTTAAAAGCTTATATCTAGCTAAAGTGCTTAAAAAATTAACTCTTGCTACATTTAGATCTTTGTTATTGTCAATAATAGCTTTTAAGATATTATTTAAATCTTGATTATTATATTTTTCCCACCAAGCCTTGCTTGCATTAAAATCTTCAAAATATTCTTTTTTTATTTGATCTTGGGATACTTGTTCTAATTTTACTCCTACGCAAGCATTTAAAAAAAAAGCTATAAAAAATAATAAAAATATTCTCATCTCATTCCTTTGATAAAGCACTAATAGGATTTAAATTTGCTGCATTTTTTGCTGGAAAAAATCCAAAAACCACTCCGATTAAAACCGAACTTAAAAGCCCTAAAAATACTGAATTTAATGAAAGTATCATCGTAAAACCAAAATTTAAAGAATTAAATACTTCGATGATAATAAAAGAAAGCATTACTCCAAAAATAGCTCCTAAAGAACAAATCAACACAGCTTCAATTAAAAACTGCATCAAAATATCTTCTTTTCTAGCTCCAATAGCCATTCTAACTCCAATTTCCCTTGTACGCTCACTTACTGAAACAAGCATGATATTCATCACACCAATACCACCTACTATTAAAGACACTACCGCAATAGAAGAAATAAGTAAAGTCAAAGTAGCAGTATTTTCCTCAATAGCATTTTTAATTGCATCAGAATTTATAGTGAAAAAATCTTTTTTTCCGCGTTTAATCTCTAAAATTTTTACCATAGCCTCTTCGGCTAAAGCAGGATTTACCTCATCTTTTACCTTAGTTACTATAGCTCTTATTTGTTTATCCCCTGTGATTTTATTCATCAAAGTAGAATAAGGAGTATAAATTTTAATAGTATTTTCATCAGCCCTAAAGCCTTTATTATCTCTTTCTTTTTTTAAAACTCCAACTATGGTTAAAGGTTGCTTGTTAAAAATCACGCTTTTACCTAAAACATCTTTAGCACTGATATTATCAAATAAAATTCTCAAAGCATTTTCATCTATAATACAAATATTAGTATTATCTTTTATATCCTCATTATTAATAAATCTACCATCTACCATCACAAAACCTCTAAGTCTTAGATGATTTGGTCCTACTCCATAAATTCTAGCTTGCAAAGAATTATTCTTATAAGTTACAACCCCTACTTTACCCACATCTGCTTCTACTGCTTCTAAATAAGGCAAAGAACTTAAGGTTTTTAAATCACTTAAATTTAGCCTTGTTTTACCTGATCGAATATCTCCCAAACCACGCCCTGAAACAACTTCTATGGTATTAGTCCCGATAGAACTAATAGAAGCAAGTATGTTTTGTTGAGCTCCAAGTCCTAAAGCAACCACGCAAACTACTGAAGCTATACCTATGATAATACCAAGCATAGTAAGCAAAGAACGTAGTTTGTGTGCTACAATGGAAGCTATGGACATTTTCAAACTTTCAAAGAGCTGATTTTTAAGCAAATTAAAGCTTTTTTTCTCTTTTGGCATTAACTTAGCTTTTATTTCATCTGCTTTTTTTACACCATTATCGCTTATAATCTTACCATCTTTAATTTCTATAACTCTTTTTGCTCTAGCAGCTATTTCCCTATCATGAGTGACTAAAACTACGGTGTGTCCTTGCTCATTTAGTTTATTTAAAATTTCTAAAACTATCTTACCGCTTTTAGAATCAAGCGCACCTGTTGGCTCATCTGCTAAAATAAGCTCACCACCATTCATCAAAGCTCTTGCTATGGAAACTCTTTGCTGTTGTCCCCCGCTTAGCTCATTTGGCTTTGATAATTCTTTATGATCAAGCTCTAAAAAAGAAAGTAATTCTTTAGCCTTTTGCGATCTTTCTTGTTTGTTTTTACCTGCATAAACAGCAGGTAAGGCTACATTATCTTTAGCATTTAAAAGACTAAGCAAATTATATCTTTGGAAAATAAAACCTATTTTTTCACGCCTAATCCTTGCTTTTTCATCCTTGCTTAAATTTGTAACTTCATATGCATCTAAAAAATATTTTCCACTACTTGGCTCATCAAGTGTGCCTATAATATTTAAAAGAGAGGTTTTTCCACTGCCTGATTGCCCTATAATAGCTACAAATTCCCCTTTTTGAATATAAAGATTAATATTTTCTAAAATAGTTGTGTTATTAATCTTTTTTTGTATATTTTCTAAGCGTATCATTTTTTATTTTTACCTATGATAACTAAATCACCCTCATTAATACCATCTAAAATTTGAGTATTTAAACTATCTTTAATACCTAATTTAATAGGTGTTTTTACACTTATATTATTTGCTTTTAAAATTTCTACATAATAACCACTTACATCGCTTTTTATAGCCAAAGTTGGTATAACTAAGGTATTATTTTCTGTTTTAATAGCAATTTCATTTTCTGTACTCATACCTATGCGTAAAAAATTATTATCATTTTTTACAAAAACCCTTGCATAATAATACACAGCACTAGCGCTAGCACTTGAGTTTGAGTTTAAATTTGTATTACTTGTTGCATCACTTATGGTAGTATTTGCTGGATCTATACTTGAAATAATTGCTTCGTATTTTTTATCAGGCTCATTTAAAATACTAAATTTAACCTTTTTTCCAACACTGATTTTATTAATATCAGCTTCAGCTATTTGCATACGAATTTCCATTTCACTTAAATCAGCCAAACGCACTATGCTTGGTGTATTTTGGTTTGCATTTACAGTTTGACCTTCTTCAACCGCTACATTAATAATCTCACCCTTACTAGGTGCGGTTATAGTAGTATAAGCTAAATCTTTTTGAGCATTTTTTAAAGAAATTTCAAGTTGAGTAGTTTGAGCTTTTAAATCGGCCACATTTGCCCTTAGAGCATAAAAAGTATTTTTAAGATTTTCAAGATTTTCTAAGGAAGTAGCCTTTTTAGTATAAAGTTTTTGTTCTCTTTGGTATTGTTTAGTAGCTATATCAAGAGCGATTTTTTTACTTTCTAAATTTGCCTTTGCACTTTCAAGCTGAGCTTTGGTAATATCTAAATCATTTTGTTGCTTATCTTTATCAATTTGTGCGATTAAATCACCCTCATTAACATGATCACCTAATTTTACATAAAGTTTAGTAATTTGCCCACTAACTTGAGCACCAACATCAACTTGTGTTTTTGCATAAACTTCGCCTATTGCTTCTATACTTTGAGTAATATCTTGTTTTTTAACTTCATAAGTTAGATAATTATATTCTTCCTTATTTGCAAAAAAGAAAAAATACACCCCTATAATGAGTATAATCAAAAATATGCTTAAATAAATTATTTTTTTCATTTTAATCCTTTAAAAATCATATAATAAAACATTTGTATGAAGTAAAAATAAAATTGTAACAATAAAATATAATTTTAACAATTTTAAAGCTTATAAGATATAAGATAAATCAAAAAAAGGAAAAATAATGCAAGATTATTTAAATTTAATGCAAAATCGCTCTTCTATTAGAGCTTACACCCAAGAAAAAATTTCTAAAGAGAATTTAGAATATATCTTAGAATGTGCTAGATTATCTCCTAGCTCCTTAGGACTTGAACCTTGGAAATTCTTAGTTTTTCAAAAAGATGAACATAAAAAAGAAATTGCTAAAATAGCTAATAATCAAAGCCATGTAGCAAATTGCGCTGCTATTATAGTTGTAATTTCAAGGGCTGATTTTAAAGATTATTTTGAAGAAAAACTTAAAAAGAGAGGTTTAAACCAAGAAGAATTAAACAAACGCTTGCAAACTTATAAGCCATTTTTAGATGCAATGGATTTAGAACAAAGTTTTCTTTATGCCAAAGAACAAAGCTATCTTGCCATTGCAAATATTATCAATGCTGCTTATAGTTTAAATTTAGGCTCATGTATTATCGGTGGCTTTGATAAAGATAAAATCAATCAATATTTAAATTTAGACACCACTAAACAAAGAGTTTCTATGCTCATTACTTTAGGACATACTCAAGAAAATACTAGCGTAGAAAAAGCTCGTTTTGCATTTGATGAAGTGGTAGAATTTAAAGATTAATCAAATATTAAAACTCCATTTAAATTTTATATAATAAAATAATATTTTTAAAATAAAATGGAGTTTTAAATGCAAGGAAATTTCTTAAAGATTTTTGGCGTATTGCCATTTTTAGCAGTAGCTTTTATTAACGCTTTTGTGGATTTAGGACACAAGATCATCATACAAAATACCATTTATAAATTTTATGAAGATAGCACTCAGCTTTTTCTAACTGCTATTGTTAATGCTTTGATGCTTTTACCTTTTATCCTTATGCTTTCACCTTCTGGATTTTTAGCAGATAAATTTCCTAAAAATAAAATCATGAAAATATCTGCATTATTTTCAGTAATATTAACTTGTATTATTTGTTTGTGTTATTATCTTGGAGCATTTTGGCTTGCTTTTGTAATGACTTTTATCATGGGAGTACAATCTGCCTTATACTCTCCTGCAAAATATGGTTTTATAAAAGAATTAGTAGGAAAAGAGCTTTTAGCTATGGGAAATGGAGCTGTAAACGCAGTAAGTATTGTGGCTATTTTAGCGGGTATGGCGGTATTTT